>JAISYY010000195.1 GCA_031269635.1 Tannerella sp.
TCGGCCTGCATATCCGGGATGTTTGCTGTTGCAACTATAACGGCGTCTTTTTCGGGCAGGATGATTATGTACTGTCCGGCGGCGCCGTCGGCTCGTACTGCGTTATGGCGGCAACGCCACATCTGATAGCCGTAGCCTTGCAGCCAGTCACTGTCTTTCTGTTTCATTTTCAGGTTGGCACGTTTGACGCCTGCAGGCAGGGATTCTATATGGGAGGCCGTCATCTCCCGGATCCAGGATTCGGGAATCAGTTGTTTTCCGTTCCACATTCCTTTTTGCAGAATGAACTGGCCAAGTTTTGCCATGTCTTCTGTTTTGACATACAGTCCCCAGCCTCCGGCATTGATTCCCTGAGGGCTTTCTTCCCACGTTACGCCGGTGATTCCCAGCGGGCGGAATAGTCGGGGATAGAGGTAATCGAGCAGTTTCATGCCGGTTACTTCCTGGATAATGGCTGAAAGCATGTAAGTGGCAAGGCTGTTGTATTCAAATTCGCTTCCGGGCTTTTGCAGGATGGGAGCGGCGAGGAATGTTTCAACCCAGTCGGCGCCTTCCGCCCTTCGCACGTTGTTGAGCGCCGCCGCATCGTGCCCAACCGACATGGTGAGGAGGTGGCGGATTTCCAGTTCCGACAGGTAGGGTTCGATTTTTTCCGGCAGTTTATCGGGGAAGAATGAGATTACTTTATCCGTTACCCTTATCCTGTTTTCAGCTACGGCAAAGCCTGTGGCCATGGCTGTCCAGGTCTTGCTGACGGAGTTCATGATGTGCGGCTTTCCGGCGGCATGATCGCCGAACCACTGTTCAAATACTACTTTGCCGTGGCGGAGTATCATCAGGCTATGCAGGTCTTGCCCTGCCTTCTTCACGGCGTCGAGGTAACCGGTGATTCCGTTCGCGTTTATTCCTTCGTTTGCCGGAGTCGGGGCACGCGGCAATGATTTTGTCAGTTCGCTGTAATTGATCAGTTCGATGCCTTTTTCGCGGATTGCACGTTTCACTTCGTTGCTCGCCAGAAGGTCGGTTACTCCCTGGCGGTCTTCCGCAACCCGGTCGTATCCGGTATGACCGACGGTTTCCATTTCATCATTGTCGAACGCGGGGTGATCGACGAAAATATAATTTTTACCCGCTTCGAGTTTGTCGAGCATGCGTATGAAACCGGCAATCTTGTCGGATGCGGTTTTATGCGGGCCGTCGTAAGTGACGGAAGCGGCATTGTATTTCTCCCGCAGTTCATCGCCTTCGACAAAGGCCAGGCCGTATTCTCCGGATAGCCTGTGAACCATGTCCGCCACCTCTTTGTCAAAACGGAGCGACCCCATGTGTCCTGTAAAATGGCTGGCTTGCGGTATGTTTTCGAGGCCAAGCTCTATCTGCGCCCTAAATTCCTGTTCTATTTCCCTGATGTTCCATTTGTTTTCCGTGACGGACTGTCCGGGATAGGCCGGATGTGGATATATCATCGGGTAAAAATACCCGTTCCTGTCTGTCAGGCCGGGACACTGCGTCAACGGCCGCCATTTCATGTTTTCCCATTCGCTGGTGAGCGTTAAGTGTATCCCGGCGTCAATGCCGGGATTTTCACGAAGCATTTTCGCCGCTTCGGGAAACCAGGGCGTGACGGTCATTACCTCAACGGTCGTTTCGATGCCGTTCCTGTATGCTTCAATACATGCCGTGTTGGCCGAATGAAACGCCCCCATGTCGTCCGAGCGCACAATAAGCCGCGGATTCTGCTGCTGTCCCCGGATCAAAGTTGTAATCAGGAGGAAGGACAGAGCGGATAATGATTTAAATGTATGCGTCTTCATATATAATTAAGAATTAAAAATTAAGAATTGCTTTCATGTCTGTTTTGTGTGTAATTGAGATGCAAATGTAATATATTTTTCCGTATTCGGTACAGGCTGGAACGTTTTTTCAGGACGCCTGTTGCAAAAACGAACTTTTTTATTTATATTTGCAGATGGTTTTAACAGACTGTCTCTGCAAAAAACCTCATTCGTCAAAAAAGACGGCGGTTGATTCCGGGAACGGTATTGTATTAACAAAATAAACCTGAATGTGTATGAAGATACTGATAATAGAAGATGACCCGTCGTTGGTGGAAATTATGACCGTATTTCTCGAAAAGGAACGCTTTGTTGTAGAAGTCGCCGAATCGCAACGGAGCGCACTGTACAAGATCTCCGATTACAATTATGACTGTATTTTGCTTGATATAATGCTTCCTGACGGTGATGGCCTGACCCTTCTGCAAAAACTCCGGGAAATGGACGGGAGCAGGAATGTGATAATCATATCGGCTAAAGATTCCGTCAAAGACAAGGTGTCGGGACTGGAACTGGGGGCCGACGACTATCTGGCAAAGCCGTTTCACCTGGCAGAACTTAATGCCCGGATCAGAAATGTTATTAGAAGGAAATCCCTGGACGGTGATACCTCTGTCATCGCCGGTAATGTCAAAATAGATACCGTATCTTTTGAAGTATTTGTCGACGACGCGAAACTGGAACTGAAACGGAAAGAGTATGATATCCTGCTCTATTTCATGACGCGCCCCAACCTCTTGATAGATAAAACAAGACTGGCCGAATCGGTCTGGGGAGATCACATGGAGCAGGTTGACAACTTTGATTTCATTTATGCCCAGGTTAAAAATCTGCGCAAAAAAATGAATGACGCCGGGGCCGGCATAGAAATTAAAACCGTCTACGGATTGGGCTATAAACTGATTGTAAAATGAAACGAAAGCTGTCTCAAAAACTTTATTTTCAGTCATTGTGATGGCGGAAGCCCGAAGCAATCCGGGCTGTCATTTTCCCGGTTTCCCCGTTCAGACGGTATTCTCAAATCCGAACAGTGCATAGTCTATCAGGATATTCCCCGTCGTGTCATAGACATCTTGGCGATCGCGTACGTCTTCGCCCCGATTACCGGTTCGCCCGTCTGGTCGATGACCGTACCCGTGATGCGGGTCTTACTCTGTGCCGGATCAAGCGATTCCTGCGAATCGCCGCCGCGGGCGCTTGCCGTCCCGAGTCCCATGATCAGGAGAAAAGCGGACAGCATCGTTCATTCTGTCTTTTTCCATAGGCATTCCATTTTTAAAAGTTATTGACTGTGACCGTCCGAACCGTTGAAATTCAAAGATTCGAACGGTCTGTTTATATTCACTAAGCGCTTCTTCCGTAACGGCGCGACACAGTCCGGCCGGCGATGAAAATCCATGCCGGCGACATTTGTTTGAATCTGTTTTTGTGAATAAAAAAATCCCCTTTCGTCGCTTAGTCCTGTAAAAACGACAAAAGGGGAATATGATTTGAATGATTTGTTTTTGCGGGCTTTAACACGCGTGCGATTGTATGTGTGTACATATTATGTATAGACTATATATGCCTGCTCTCTCTGTAAGAATCACGCCAAACAACGCTGTTTGTAAATTTCGAGCGCCAAAGCATTATAGTTGAAAGATATAATGATTTGCAGTTCGGGTTCTCCGTCCCTGTTTTTGATTTTCGAGCCGGACAGATAGCCATGTTGACCGTTTACCGCATAGACAGGACGCAGCACCTCGCCCTGTCCGCAAC
>JAISYY010000388.1 GCA_031269635.1 Tannerella sp.
TCGTTTATTACGCGGATGAGGCGGGCTTCAAGCTCTTCGATGCGGTACCGTCCGCTGACTTCGCATACAAGGCCGCCTACCTTGTCGTCGAAATTCTCATCACGGTACATCCAGGCGTAGATGATGCCGGCCGAGACGAACTCGTCCTGGTATCCGTGCGACACGGCCATGATCGTCTTCAGCTCGGAGCCGAACGGGGGCAGGTCGACCTCGTCCATCGTAACAAGGTGTGCCGTGCCCGGGATGACGGACGAATAGGTCATGATGTTGTAGTCGGCTATTCCGGCGTCGTGCAACGCCATGTGATAGGATCCGGCGTGCTTTTCCAGGTCGGAATCGCCGCTGCCTTTTGCTATAAAAAAGGTATCCGGAATTAAATTCTCCACTCTTTTTACCATCGTTTGAAAAAAAAAATTTTACAGTTAATAATTGAGCGTGCAAAAATACAAAATATTTGGATTATATGTCGTATCGGGGGGAGTATTTTTTTTTTAGAACCGGCAGGCGAGGCTGATTCCGGCACTCCCGGCGCCGATTGCGGGAAGGGCCGTAAACTGTCTCCCGGCGCCGCTTATCCCGAACAGGGAATGCCATACGGGGAGCATCATGTAGCCGATTTCGGCGCTAAGCAGTCCGATGCCGGCGCCCATCACGACGTCGCTCGCCCAGTGTGCACGGTTCGTCATCCGGAGGATGCCTGTGGCGGTGGCCACGAGGTAGCCTCCGGCGCCGATCCACGGGCTTGTGCCTTTGTATTCCTTGTACAGTATGTGGGCGCTCATCATGGCGACGGCCGTATGGCCGGAGGGGAACGAGTTGCGCCGCCCGCCCTCCGGCCGTTCGACGGCTGTGGCACGTTTCAGCGCTTCCACGCTGCCTTTCATGACGATGAGCGACGTGGCCATGACGAGTGTCCGGTCGCGGTGACTGTGGCGGCCGTTCACGCCGGGAATGAATCCGAGGCCGTAAGCCAGTGCGGGCATCGCGTATTCAAAATAATCGTCTGCCGCGTACCGGCGGTTGACGTGTTTGCTTATTTCACGGTCGATGTCGTAATCAAGCCCGCGCACGGGGAGCCGGTTGAACCGCGCCGCCGTGCCGTATGCAATGAACACGGCCGGGAGTATGAATTTCGTCCCGATCGTCTTCCTGTCCTTCCCCGGCGGTTTCGCACCGGTCATTTCCGCGCAGGAGGAGCCGTAAATGGCTTCGGGGTGGAAGTATTCCAGCGTAATCAGCCGGTTGGACGTCATGGATGGTTTCGGCAGCGTATCTGTCCGGCACATCAGATCCTGGCAGCAGCCGGCGAAGATAATCAGTATTGCTGTGAAACGAATCCCTGCGCGGACTGCGGAAACAGGCGCGGGGCGCGGATTGTTTTTTTCTTGTTTGTTTTGCATCTCTTTATTCTTAATAGGGGAGGGCTTAGAGCTTTCAGGCCTGTGAGGACATTAATATGAACCGGCAAACCAAATTCGTAATTTTTAATTCGTAATTCCAACTCCCGTTCCCGACAGTTTTTTGTGCAGTGAATACAGCAGCCATCCGATGAGTGCTCCAGCCATCATGCCGGGAATTATGTCGGTGATGAAGTGGGCGCCCAGATATACCCTGGAATAGGCCATGATCGCGGCCCATGTGAGGATTGCAAGGGAATACCGTTTGTCTTTTACCGCCAGTGACGAGAGGACGGCAAATGCGAAAGCGTTCGCCGAATGTCCGGATATAAACCCGTAATCACCCGAAGCGATATAGTCGCTTACCGTTCTTACCTCGTGCATGAAGGAGGGGTGGTGCACCGGCCGGAAACGGTGGAAGAATGGTTTGAAAAATACTTCTGTCAAGAGGCCGTTCGCGATGCCTGCCAGCAGGGTGCATACCAGCAGGGACGTCGCTTCCGCACGCCGTTTCAGGAAGAAGTACAGCGGCACCACCGGCAGGGGGAACCATGCCCAGGGGCTTGCAAAAGCAAGCATCAGGCAGTCGAACCACCAGGTGTGTGCGCCGTTTACGGCGAGAAACCACTCCCGTTCATATTCCAGCAGGCGTTCCGGCATGGTCAGCATTTCTTCGGTTTTTTCCTTAACATTTCGAGCATCTCCTTCGTCATCCGGTCCAGGTCGTATTCCGGCGCCCAGTCCCATTCTTCCCTTGCGCAGGTGTCATCGAGCAAATCGGGCCAGGAATCAGCGATTTTCTGACGCAGCGGGTCGACCCGGTATTCCATCTCAAAGTCCGGCACGTACTGCTTTATCCGGCCGTAAAGGATTTCCGGGTCGAAGCTCATGGCCGTTACGTTGAACGCATTGCGGTGTATCAGGCGGGACGGGTCGGCCTCCATGATCTGTATGGCAGCCTTAACGGCGTCGGGCATATACATCATATCCATAAACGTGCCGGCTGCAACCGGGCATGCAAACTTTTCCTTCCGGACGGCGGCATAGAAAATCTCGACCGCATAATCCGTCGTCCCGCCGCCCGGAGGCGCCACGTGGGAGATTAGTCCCGGGAAACGGACGGAGCGCGTGTCCACGTTATAGCGCCTGAAGTAATAGTCGCTCAACAGTTCGCCCGTCACTTTCGTCACGCCGTACATCGTGATCGGACTGCGGAGCGTGTCCTGTGGCGTTTTCCGTTTGGGAGCGTCGGGGCCGAACGCGCCGATCGAACTTGGCGTGAAAACCGCACAATTCATTTCGCGTGCCACTTCCAGTACGTTAAAAAGTCCCCCGATGCCGATGTTCCATGCGAGTAGCGGTTTCGCTTCCGCAACGGCCGACAGCAGCGCGGCGAGGTTGTATATCGTATCAATCTTGTAGCGCGATACGGCTTCGGCGATATGCTGTTCGTTTGTTATGTTCACAATCGCCATCGGTCCCGATTCGGCCAATTCTCCCTGCGGTTTGGCGCCGGGGATGTATCCTGCGACCACGCGGCTTCCCGTATATTGCTTTCTCAATTCCATTGTCAGTTCGGAGCCGATTTGCCCGGTCGAACCGATTACCAGTATATTTTTCATTCAAATTCCTTTTATATAAACCGGGGGCAAAGATAGTGCAAGATGATGAGGAAACAAAATCGGTGTTTTTAAGAGACAATGTAGAATTTTTCTCTTTTTGTCGTCGTTTGCACAACTTGTTGTTATTTAATATATTAAACCTAATTCAGAACTTTGCACCCTGAATTTGTTTTATTATTACAATGGCAACATCCGTCAAACTAAAATTTTTGCCCTCGAAAGTTATGAACAAAGAGGGCGCAGTCTGTCTGCAACTTATTCATAAT
>JAISYY010000390.1 GCA_031269635.1 Tannerella sp.
CCCGACAAGTTCCTGCGCCCGTACATTGACACTTATGCAACGCTTTCGGCTATATATCAGATTGTCAGAAACGCTTACGCCAAACGTATTCAGGTGGACAGGGAATTTCAACGCAAAACGAATGAATTGATTCAAAACAGAATATCCGGAGCGATACCGGAGTTCAACAACGATTTTTTTGAAATCAACGAGCAAACTATTCAAAAAATCAAAGATACACAAGGGAATGACAATACAAAAGTTATCAATCTGATAAAAAGTATTGAAAAAATTGCCGATGAAAATTCGGGCGATCCGTTTCTAATCGGACTGAAAGAGCGTGCCGAAGCCGTTGAAGATAATTATGAAAACCGGCAAATCAGTACGCAAGAGGCGCTTGAAGAAATCCGCAAACTGATGGAAGAAGATATAAAGCGGCAAAAAGAGCAGGCGCAAAAAGGTCTTGACGGTTTGACATTTTTTATTTACAAGATGTTATCTGATAAAGGAATTGACAATTTAGACAAAGTAACCCGACAAATCAAGGAAGAATTTACCAATTATCCTAATTGGATAAACAGTGAAAAAGAGTTGCGCGGTCTTCGTCAATCCGTATATTTTGCACTGTTCTTAGGAGAAGATGACATGGAAAAAACGGCAAAATTAGTTGAAGAACTCTTTAATCACCTGTTCAGGGCGTATAATCTGTAACATAAGACAATGGAAGAACAAGAGAAAGATATAAATTCAACCAGGTGGAATGACAAGTCAGATTTTAAGGCTTGTGTTCACGATTATGCACATAAAATGAATGTTTCTATAAAATCATTGTCGTTAAGACCGATGAAAAACAAATGGGCGTCTTGTTCTACCGACGGCAACCTCAATTTTAACAAAGAACTGCTTGACATGGAAAAAGATTTGGGCGAATACGTTATAGTTCACGAACTGCTGCATTTCAGCGTTCCCAATCACGGAAAACTTTGGAAAAGCCTGATACATGCATATTTGGGGGATTATGAGAAGTTAGAAGAAAGATTGAGAAAGTATGTGACTGAAAAGAAAGAATTATGAAAAATATAAAAGATATAGACCAGTTAGTCAAACTGCTAAAGAAGTTGCAACGACTGAACGAACAGGAGTTGGCAAGAATTGAACCCATCATCCGGCAAGCAATGGCTTCAGGCATTCAGGATTTGGATTATTCGGATAGAATTACCGACCCGATTATTTTACAAGTCATTTGACAACGGTCGGAAACGCCGGACATAGTTGGAAAGAAAAGATTGTCGGCTCTTTGCCCGCCGCCGCCGAAAATACAAGCAAGTACTCGAATATTTAGGTACTGTTGCGTGGGAGTGGAATGAAGATGAAATATAAGATATGGTTACATGCAAATAAAAAACAAAAGAGGCCTACTGTCCATCGCAAACCTCTCTGTCTCAAGTAGCGAGACGGGGCTATGATCCCCGGACCTCATGATTATGAATCATGCGCTCTAACCAACTGAGCTATCTCGCCTTGCAAAAGCGGGGACAAAGGTAAAATATTATTTTATATCCGCCAAAGATTGCGTGTGTTTTTTAAAACTATTTACCGGAATCTGGCCGCTGACGGTTGACGAGTCGGCTTTGCCGGCTGTCATTATCGGTTTATAATGACAGCGCTTTTGCGAATCTGGTTAGGAAATCTTCGGCTTCGGACTTTGACAGGCATAAGGGCGGTAACAGGCGGATGGTGTTTGTTCCGGCTACTCCGGTGAAGACTTTTTCTTCAAATAAGAGCTTTGTGCGGGCTTCTTTTATGGATTCGTTAAATTCTATGCCTATCATCAGTCCGCGGCCGCGGACTTCTTTTATTCCGTCGTAAGGTAGGGCTTTCAACCGGTCGATCAGGTAATCGCCTACGATTTTGGCGTTGTCAACGAGCTTTTCCTTTTCCATTATGTCTAATACGGAGATAGCGGCGGCACAGGCTAAGTGATTTCCGCCGAATGTAGTTCCCAACATGCCATAAATGGGCGTAAACATCGGGCTTATCAGCATACCGCTCATCGGGAAACCGTTTGCTATGCCTTTGGCTACGGTGATGATGTCCGGGCGAATGGCAGCATACTGGTGTGCGAAAAACTTGCCGCTCCGACCATAACCGGACTGTATCTCATCAAAAATAAGCACGGCTTCATATTTTGTACACAGCATACGCAAATCTTGAAGGAACTTGTCGCCGGGCATCTGGATGCCTCCTACGCCCTGGATACCTTCGATAATTACCGACGAGACGTCTCCTTTTTTCAGTTCCGTTTCGACGGCATCGGCGTCGTTCATCCGAACGTATGTAACCGGCAATGCCTCGTTTACGGGTGCTATGATTTTAGGGTTGTCGGTAACCCGTACGGCTGCCGACGTGCGACCGTGAAATGAGCTGCGGAACGAAACGATGCGCTTTTTCCGGTTATGAAACGAGGCTAATTTCAGCGCATTTTCATTGGCTTCCGCTCCGCTGTTCACCAGGAAAAGCGAATAATCGTCGTATCCGCAGGCTTTGCCTAATTTGTCCGCAAATGTTTGCTGCAGGCTGTTGATGACCGAATTGGAATAAAAGCCCAGGTTTTGTAGCTGTTCGGTTATCGCTTTCACATAATCGGGATGACTGTGACCTACCGAAATAACGGCATGTCCGCCGTAAAGATCAAGGTATTCGACACCTTCCTTATCCCAGACATGACAGCCTTTTCCTTTCACAATCTCTATATTAAAGAGGGGATATACATCAAATAATTTCATAATTAAAGTTCGATAGTTAAAATTACTGTTTTAAAATGCTGACGGCTTCAGGTGCAGTCCGACTGTTTCTTCGAGGTTAAACAGCAGGTTCATATTATGAACGGCCTGCCCGCTCGCGCCTTTCAGCAAATTGTCGATAACGGATATGATGAGGAGTTTTCCTTCTATTTTCTGCAAGTGAAGCAGGCATTTGTTTGTATTGACAACCTGTTTCAAGTCAGGATTTTTGTCCACTACAAAAGTAAAGGAATGATCATCGTAGTATTCTTCATAAATCCGCCGGATCTCATCAAGTTCGGTTTTGCAATCCATATAGGCCGTCGTGAAAATGCCACGCGGGAAATTACCGCGCACCGGGATAAAGTCGATCGACGCATTAAAACTATTCTGCAACTGCGCAAGGCTCTGGCGTATCTCGTCCAGATGCTGGTGTCCGAAAGGTTTGTAAACAGACAGATTATTGTCCCTCCAGCTGAAATGCGACGTGGCAGACGGTTTTACGCCCGCTCCCGTAGAACCGGTTATGGCATTCACATGAACCGTACGGTTAATCATAAGATGTTTGGCGAGCGGCAGTAACGCGAGTTGTATGCCGGTGGCAAAACATCCCGGATTGGCGACATATTTCGATTTACAGATAGCACGCCTGTTCAGTTCCGGCAATCCATAGATAAATTCGTGCGACGGCGAGGCGATGCGGTAATCCTGGCTCAGGTCAATGATTTTCAGGTTTTCGGGAACAAGATGCGACTCAAGGAACTTCTTCGTGTCGCCATGCGCCGTACAGAAGAAAAGCAAATCCACTTCATCCAACGGGAGGTTGCCGGTGAACCGCATGTCCGTCTCACCGTATAAACCCCCATGTACGTCCGTAAGTTTATTACCTGCATTACTCGAACTGTTTACAAACACGATTTCCACATCGGGATGATTTATCAGCAAGCGGATCAATTCGCCTGCGGTATATCCCGCACCTCCTATGATTCCTGTTTTAATCATAACTCGTCCCTGTGATTTGAATAATAAACACGCAACGGAGTTGACGTCACTTTGATAAATCCTTTCGCTTCGTCGGCTGTCCAGCCTTTCTGCGTTTCCCCGTATTCGCCGAATTTCGTCTTTACAAGGTCATCTTCCGATTCCACGCCTACGGTCGAGAACGACTGGGGACGTAATTCGAGCGTAACCGTTCCGTTCACATTGCGCTGGCTTTCCCTCAACATCGCTTCGATATCGCGCATGACAGGTTCCAGGTACTGGCTTTCGTGGAGGAACATGCCGTACCAGTTGGCCACCTGGTCCTTCCAGTATTGCTGCCACTTGCTCAGCGTATATTTTTCAAGGAAACGGTGCGCCCCGATGATAAGCACCGGCGCCGCCGCTTCGAAACCGACCCGCCCTTTGATACCGACAATCGTATCGCCGACATGCATGTCACGGCCTATTCCGTACGCTGCGCCTATCTCCTCCACGGCTTGAATCGCTTTTATTTTATCCTCATACGTTTTGCCGTTGACCGCATGGATTTCCCCTTTCTTAAATTCGATACGCAACTGTTCACTTCCGTTTTTCGTCACTTTTTTCAGGTAAGCGCTTTCGGGAAGTCCCTGTGCCGAATCAAGAATTTCACCTCCGCAAATGGACGTCCCCCAGATTCCTACATTATAGGAATATTTAAGCTTGGCAAAATCGGCCTTAAACCCGTGTCCGTTCAGGTAATCTATCTCATCGCGGCGTGTAAGCGTCATATCGCGTGTAAGCGTGATAATTTCCATTTCCGGCGCCATGACCAGGAAGGTCATATCAAAACGAACCTGGTCATTACCCGCGCCGGTAGAGCCATGTGCGATGGCGTCGGCGCCAATTTCCTTTGCATAGCGTGCGATGGCCATCCCCTGGAAAATACGTTCGGACGAAACCGACACCGGGTAAGTCCCGTTCCGCAACACATTCCCGTACACCATATACCGGAGACTCCTTTCGTAATATTCTCCCGTCACATCAATCGTGACATATTCCTTCGCGCCAAGCTTACGGGCGTTTTCTTCATTCGCCCGGAGCTGTTCTTCGCTGAATCCGCCCGTATTGGCGCAGGCGGCATAAACTTCATATCCTTTTTCCTTTACCAGATACATGACCGTGAACGACGTGTCGAGACCGCCGCTGAACGCTACTACTACTTTTTTCTTTTCGTTTTCCATCTATTTTTATTTTAATAATATCAACTTTTCACTATGCCGGCGTTTTCTCCTTCATTTTAGGGGAAAGATCGGTTTTCCTCTTGCGGGCATCTTTTTTTGCAAAGGTATTACATAATTTTTCAAGAAGCAAACAACGCGCGTCTTCCGGGTCAAAAAGCATCGCCGTACAGATGCAGTATCGCCGTTGCGTACGCGTGAGTACATCATGATTTACACAACCGTTGCAACCGCGCCAGAACGCTTCATCGTCCGTCAGGTCGGCAAACGTGACCGGGAAATACCCCAGTTCGGTATTCATCTTCATCACCGCACTGCCGGACGTCAGGCTGAAAAGTTTTGCTTTCGGCCAGCGCAGGCGCGCCAGTTGAAAAGCCGCATGTTTTATCTGCCTGGCAAGTCCGCGGTTACGGAATTTGTCGGCGACGATAAGTCCCGATGTGGCGACATACTGCTTGTTTCCCCACGATTCGATATAACTGAAGCCCGCAAATTCATCGCCTGCCAGCGCGACAATCACCTTGCCTTCGCGCATTTTCTGTGCAACATATTCGCGCGAACGTTTGGCAATTCCCGTACCGCGCACTTTCGCCGCCGCCTCGATTGTTTCAAGTATTGTATCAACATATTTCTCATGACTTTCGTCCGCTACCATGACTTCCACGTCACCCCCCCCCATCTCCTTTTCCTTTTTCATTTTCATTCACATATTACTTAATTAACCATTAACCATTAACCCATTAATCACATTCTTTTCAATCCGTCAAAAACCGCGCCAAAGCATCCCTCACCTGCATCTTCGTGAATCCTTCGCGCGGAATGACCAGGATCGTGTCATCGCCAGCTATTGTTCCGAGAATCTCCTCCGGCGCATGATCGTCAATCTCCGAAGCGATCCCCATCGCATAACCCGGGCGGGTTTTTACGACGGCAAGATTGCCGGAAAATTCGACTGACGACTTTCCAAGCAAAGCCGATACCGATTTGTCAAGCCTGGTAGCCTGCAGGCGCGGCTCCCGTACCGTCATGTCCGGAAGCACATACACATACCGGTCTTCGCGGTCGTGCACCTTGATGATTTTCAGTTGCTTGATGTCGCGCGAAAGCGTCGCTTGCGTCACGTCAAAACCTTTATCCTGCAGCGATCGCTGCAAATCCTCCTGGCTCCGTATCACTTCCGTACGTACGATATGTTCAATTACCGATAAGCGCTGTTTTTTTACATTCATAATTTACCTTTCCGATGAATTTTTATTCAAAAACGCGGCAAAGATAATCCTTATTTTGAATAAAAATGCATCGCGGCGTATTTTTTTTCAGTACGGTACCTCAACCTCTCCCTCTACAATTATGGAAAACATGTTGTGATGAGGCAAAAAAAATAGCGGCGATTCCGGGATTTCAGGCAAGCAACCTCGTCTCTTTGACAGCGATATCGACGTCAACGGTTATTGTTTTATGATTTTTTATATATTATCCCGGAAAAAAGTGTGTACGTTTGTACGCTATTATTTTCTAAATTTACAACTATGACAACGAAGATTTTTTTAATTAGTGTGGTGGTCTCTTTTGTTTTGTTTTCTTCGTGCGAAAGCAATACGCCTGACAATCGAACCGAAACGGATCCGAAAAAAACAGAACTGACCGGCGAGGAAACAGTTATGGTAACCGATGAAAAGCATTTCGCCGTGAAATTCTTTGAAACGGTTTACGAGAGTGATAAAAATGCGGATAATATTGTCATATCGCCATTCGGCATGAACATGGCGCTGGGAGTATTGAGAAACGGCGCCGAAGGCGAAACAAAACGGGTCATGCAGGAGGTAATGGGCATGAAAGATTTTACCGATTCGGAGATAAATGCCTATTTCAAAGAGCTCAGCGATTATTTGATGGCCCCCAACCCTTTTTTCACCGATCCTTCTGTGGAATTAGCGATTGCCAATTCCATCTGGTATAATAAAGACACGTATGTCATCAAACCGGATTTTGCAGATCTCAGCAAAACCTGGTTTGACGCTTCGATAACGGGACTGGATTATTCCTCGATGGAAAAAGCGGTTAAAATCGTCAATCAGTGGTGCGAGGATCATACGAACGGATTGATAAAGGGTATGCTGGAAGATTTAACAGACATTGAGATTCTCAATGCTTTGTATTTCAAAGGCAATTGGAGTGCAGGTTGTGAATTTGATGTTTCCAAAACGACAAAACAGGACTTCACGAAAGAAGACGGGAGCAGGATACCGGTAGATTTGATGCACAATGAGCTGGACCTGACATATTATGAAGATGATTACCTGTCGATGACCAATATCCCGTACGGATTCATCGGGGCGTACAAAATGTATTTTGTCTTGCCGAACGAAGGCGTCGCTTTCGGCGATATGGTCGGGCAGCTTGCCAAACCGGGATATTGGGAGCAATGTCTGGCGAATACCCGTCCGGGCAAAGTAGATATCTACATTCCGAAATTCAAACTGGAATACAAGATTGGAGAACTGAAAGAGGTTCTCGTGCAAATGGGAATGGGTATTGCCTGCGATGCCTCAACAGCAGAATTCCCGCATATTGCCAATACAAATTATGCAATTGGACGCGCTACGCAGAAAACACTCATCCGGGTGGACGAAAAAGGAACAGAATCTGCCGCCATAACGGAATTCGGAGCGACCGGATCCACCGGCGCCGACCACGAATACCCCTTCCATACGTTCCGTGCCGACCGGACATTCCTGTTTGTTATTCAAGAAAATTCTACCGGAACGATTCTTTTCATGGGGAAAGCAGGAAATCCCGCAGAAGAATAATCATTGA
>JAISYY010000209.1 GCA_031269635.1 Tannerella sp.
CCAAGATGATCCGGGTGATTATCCCCGACATAGAAGACGACCGTGCAAGTTTCCCGAATTGGCAAAATAACGTAAAAATCACCATAGAAGGCGATAACGGCGCCTATTTTTTCGGGAAAAGGCCCGGATTAAGCAGTCCGGCGGTAGATCCGGCAACAGGACAAGTCATATACAATCCTTTCCAGACGTTCTACGACGACGATATTCTGGCAACCGACCCCGTTTTTACAACAGAGTTTGGAGGAGACGACCATACGGGTCTGGTTGTGGATATTTCTACGCTCAGGCTTGTCGTGGGCGACGAGAACATGAAACTTGTAATCAGATGGAATGACGGAACGGAAGACAGGCAGATAGAAATTTTCCTGCTTGAACTTGTGATGAGACATCCGGATTACGCATGGAGCAGTGGCGCCAACATACAGCAGGATCTCGACAGGGAAGACCGATGGGAAATAATATTCCGGATAACCGGCACTCATGTTGACGTATCGACAAATATAATGCAATGGCATGTTATAAAGCAGGATGTAGTTATCGGCGGAATTTTATAGTAAGAGAGAAAAAAAATTAACAGTTGAGTAATTTTAATGGCGAAGACAGGAAAACGATTATGAATATAAAATATTATTACGGAAAGGCGATTTGCTTGCTGTTGCTGCTGTCTGCGGCAATGGCATGTACAGACAGCAGGGTAATAGATCCGGACGAAGGCAGCGATGTAGAGGTTCCCATCATGCTGAATCTGAAAGGATTGTTTAGCGAAGAAGACGTTCCGCCTACCTATACGCTGACACCCGGAGGCGACGCGCCCGGCGCCGGTGCGGAAAATACCGTAACGGACGTAAGAATATTCATATTCAACGCCATCACCAACGCTTGCGAAAGGATAATCGCCGTCAGTTCCCTGGTCAATCCCATAGGGCCGGAACTGGTGAAATCCGGCAACAAAAACATTGTGGTCGTAGTGAATGGCAACGGTAAATTCAATAAAAATCCTTTTTATACTGCGGGCGAAGAAAATCAGATCAACTACAACGGTTTGCGCTACATGCTTACGGAACCCGTCGCCAATCTGCCGGCTGCACCGTTCCTGATGACTGCTGAAAAAAATGTTATGCTTCAGCCGTATCAGCCGTCAAACGCTCCCAATCAGATAGACCTCGAAGTGAAACGCTCCGTGGCAAAAGTGAAAATTTTCGTAAAGAAAAGCGGAGATGCGCTGTCTCACCATCTCTGGCTCAAAACAGTTACGCTCCATCAGGGAGCAGATCGGGTATCAACGCTTTACAACCTCCTCGGCGACCCCAACGTGATAACATATAACCTGGATTCGGTATCGACAAATTTCGATCCGGCAACCCGTGTGATACCCAATTCGGGTTATTGCCAGGTTTTAGATACATTCTATACGTACGAAACGCTTGCCTCCCGCGACAAATCGAAAGCCGTTTATTTCGACTTTGAAGTAGAGGTGAACGCAGCGGCAAATATCCGTAAATGTCGCGTATATCTGGCGGAAGATGCTCTTTCGGCAACGGATACGGTTTACAACGTCTATCGTAACCACTGGTACAACGTATATGTGGACATCGTTAAGCCGGGATTAGACTCGGTTTACGTGAAAGTAATCGCTTCGCCCTGGAATGTGGCGGATACCATACGCATTATTGAGGGCGCAGGATTTGAAACCCAACAGGCGTCGCCGTTCAAACTTGTCAAGTATTACGATACGGACGATTTGACAAAAGATCCCACCATTGCGGCGATCGACAAGCACAGCAAAGGCGCTTCGTGGATAAACGTGAAAGTAACCGAAAATACAAACTGGGAACTTAATTTTACATCGTCGGGCGGCGGTAACGCCAACTCCATCCTCAGCGCCGACACCGGTAAACATTGGTCATCATCGCTGTCGGGCACCGGCACAAATGAATGGCAGAGGATTTATATCTACCGTCCGTACGTTGAAAACAACGAACCGAAGGAAGGTCCGTCCGTTACGCTGAAGGTTGGCGGTCAAAATGTACGCACTTTCACGGTACATCCCCGCGATTCGCTGATATTCCCGACAAACAGTTATCTCCTTCGCCCCTATAACTTCAGTGGCCTGGGGCGTTCGGAAACATTCATACCGCTCAATCACGTATATGATTTCTGGGAAGACTTCCTTCTCGTCAACGGCGATACGATACCCGGAGGCAGCACGCCGACGGTAGATCTTTCATGGCAGGACAATCCGGGAACAACAATTCAGGGAAGTCCGGCAATCATCAATGCCACAGACCGCAGAAATTCATACATCCGCGCCGAAGCCGGACCTGCCCAGGGAAATGTCATCCTCGATTTCAAGGTAAACGGCACAGTATATTGGAGTTTCCATATCTGGAATACGGAATACAGCCCTTACGAACTCGCCGGTCAGCTCTTATACAAGACGTCGGCCTCAACCCCGGTAAAAAACTTCTTTATGGACAGAAATCTCGGCGCAATGGATACGCTCTATACCCCGTCGGGAAGCGCACAGGGACTGAATTACCAGTTTGGACGCAAGGATCCGTTCCCATGGTGGATATTGGATAATAATAATGTAGAGTATGTATGGTATGAATTTCCCGGCCCCGTAAGAAAAACAACAATTACAACAGCT
>JAISYY010000007.1 GCA_031269635.1 Tannerella sp.
TTGCCTGTATAACAAGTTTAAAAGAAAATCGCCGGGTAGAAATAAAATGAGGCGTTTATTGCTGTATTTTCATACACTCCGCCATCTGAAATTTATACAGATCCGGTATCAGATCCGGAATCGGATACGTACAAAATGGCGGCATATACGTGGATTTTCATACATTTTAACCTTTCCTGCTTATGGAGATCCGTTGGATCTCTTTTCTTTTATCCCCAAGTTTCGTTCTTTAACGGGAAAAAATCAATTTACCTTTTTGAATCAAACGGCTGATTTTACGGGTTGGAATGACAACCGGTACGGTAATCTGTGGACTTACAATTTGAATTATATGGATTATCTGCTTCAACCCGGTATATCCTTTGGCGAGGGATGTAAATGGATAAACCGGTTTATTGATGAAATTCAGTCCGGTAAAATCGGGTTGACCCCCTACCCTATTGCACTACGCGGAATCAACTGGATCAAATTCATATCCGTTCATCATGCTGAAATATCCGGCGCCTTAAAAAAGAAATGGGATGCTTCGCTTTATGCACAATATCACATCCTTGCAGACAATATAGAATATCACCTGCTGGGGAATCATTTATTGGAAGATGCTTACTCATTGCTATGGGGCGGGCTTTACTTCCGGGAAGAAAAATGGTATCGAAAAAGCGAAAAGTTGCTTTATCAAGAACTGAACGAACAGATTCTGGCGGATGGAGCGCATTTTGAACTCAGTCCCATGTATCACGGGATATTGTTGGACAGGCTGTTGGATTGCATCAATGCGACGAAACATAATGACAGATATGCCGGACAAAACGCTCTCACGGCTTTTATGGAAAAGAAAGCGTCGGAGATGCTGGGATGGCTGGAAGCAATCATATACCGGGATGGATCAATACCTTTGGTTAATGATGCGGCTAATGGAATAGCTCCTTCGTCAGCCGAAATTTTCTCGTATGCCCGGTGTTTGGAATTGAACTGGGGGAAAAAAACAATGAAAGAATCCGGATACCGCAAAATGGAAACGGAACAGATGGAAATCCTGATAGACGCAGGACAAATCGGAGCTGATTACATTCCGGGACATGCCCATGCCGATACTTTTAATTATGAAATGAGGATGAACGGATGTCCGTTTATTATAGATACAGGTATTTCTACTTATGATAAGAACAATAGGCGGCAATACGAACGGGGAACTTCCGCCCATAATACGGTTGCGGTGAACGGAGAAGATTCAAGCCGGGTATGGGGCGGTTTCCGTGCCGGCAAACGTGCAAAGGTCTCTCTTTTGGAAAACACGCCTTCAAAAATCAAAGCAAGACATAACGGTTTCAAAGGTGTTATTCATGAACGTACTTTTGAACTAAGCAGTCGATCACTCGTAATACATGACCGTTTGTTGCCTGGTCAAAACACAGGAGTCGGATTCATTATATTAAGTCCTTTCGTGCAAACAGTTTCCCAAACAGGTAATCAAAT
Organism: Tannerella sp.; assembly: GCA_031269635.1. GTDB lineage: Bacteria > Bacteroidota > Bacteroidia > Bacteroidales > Tannerellaceae > Tannerella. The sequence continues at coordinate 1,477 of JAISYY010000007.1, forward strand.
TATTACAGATAAAGCCGTCATTTCCATCCGGGATATAACACGCATTTGGCTGGAAGACTGCGAAATCTCTAACGAATACAATAAACCCGTTCCGGCAAAGAAGATTTGTTATTCGTTTACAGGCCAGGCAGAATGTCGGATAAGCGTTTAAATGTGAAGGTACTATTTTTAACAGACAATTTTCCACCAGAAGTTAATGCGCCGGCTACCCGTTCGTATGAACATATACGGCAGTGGGTGAAGAACGGAATGGAAGTTACCGTCATTACTTGTATTCCTAATTTTCCTCAGGGTAAAGTTTATAAAGGCTATAAAAATAAGTGGTATCAGTGTGAATGGATGGATGGCATTCGCGTGATTCGTGTTTGGACGTATATTGCTGCAAATGAAGGTTTTTTTAAGCGGACTTTCGATTACATCAGTTTCTCCGTGTCGGCTTTCATCGCCGGACTGTTTCAAAAGACCGATTTGATAGTAGCAACATCTCCACAATTTTTCACGGCATTGGCAGGACGAACTTTGTCTTTCTGGAAAAGAACGCCATGGATAATGGAAGTGCGTGATTTATGGCCGGAGTCGATTAAAACGGTTGGAGCCATGAAAAACAGCCTTTTCATCCGTTATTTTGAATGGGAAGAAAAAAGATGTTACAAGTCGGCAACGAAAATCGTAGTAGTTACCGATTCATTCAAAAAAAGATTGATGGAAAAAAGGGTTGATCCTTCAAAGATTGAAGTAGTTAAAAACGGCGTAAATCGCGATTTATACCTGCCACTTCCAAAAGATGCACATTTATTAAAAGAATTGGATATGGAGGGTAAACGCCTCATTGGTTATATAGGCACACACGGTATGGCACACAAACTGGATTTCATACTTCACTGTGCCAAATCTATTGATTGCGGATATAATTTGCATTTCCTTTTTATAGGCGACGGCGCCGAAAAGAAACATCTTTTGCAAATATCGGAGAAATTGAAATTGACAAATGTTTCTTTCCTGGATACGGTTCCCAAGGAAAAGGTGAAACAATATATTTCCATATTGGATATAGCGCTTGTTAATCTGAAAAAATCCGACCTGTTCAAAACAGTTATTCCCTCCAAAATATTTGAAAATGCAGGTATGCAGATTCC
>JAISYY010000013.1 GCA_031269635.1 Tannerella sp.
TTGGCCAGTTCGGCCTGTTTTTCTGAAATCATATCTTTTAGTTTTTTTGGCAAAGGTAACGGAAAAAATCAATTTCCCGTTCCGGACTGTGATTTTTTTTTCAGGGCAAACGCACGAAAATTAAGTAATCAATTTCTTGAAATGACATCTATACCGACCACTGCGTCGGTTATATCCGGTTCATCTGTCAATGAGGGTATATCCGTAATTTCATTTTGCTGCTTAATGATCCGGTTAATATTTCGTGATCGCTTTTCATATCCCCTAATATTCAGGCTCTTTCGCGTATCTCGCCCGCAAAGAAATTACCGTGAGAAAAAGTCGGCAAGTGTTCGCGGGGTAGTGAATCATATTATCGCCGGAGCATTGATGCTGTTCCTTCGGAATATTTGATTTTGTAGTCGCCGGTCAGGCTGTCGGCGTATATGATGTAATATTCTATTTCGGGGATTTTTGCGGCCATGGCGATTGCGGGTTCGACACCCATAGCCATGAATGCCGTTGCATAGGCGTCGGCGGTCATGCAGTCGGGGGCTATGATGGTGGCGCTTAATATGGATTGTTCGGAAGGATAACCGGTGTGCGGGTCTATGGTATGTGCATATTTCTTTCCGTCTTTGATATAAAAGTTCCGGTAGTTGCCGGAAGTGGCAAGTCCGCTTTTATCGCATAACATGATGGTGGCCTCGAGTTCGTTTTGGATACCGGAAAAGTCGTCTTCGGGTTTTTCTATGCCTATCTGCCAGCAGTTGCCGTTAGGGTTTTTCCCTTTTGATGCAACCTCGCCGCCTATCCATACCATATAGTTTTTGACCCCTTCGCGTTCGAGTAATGCGGCGATTACATCGGAAGCGTAGCCTTTGGCGATAGCCGAGAAATTGAGCGTTATGCGGGGGTCTTCTTTTATGACTTTCCTGCCGTTGAGGCGTATTTTCTTATAGCCGACGAACGATTGGATGCTGTCGATTTTTTGCTGTGAGACGCTGTCGCTTTTTTCAAAGCCGAATCCCCATAAATTGATTAAAGGGGCGGCCGTCACGTCAAAAACTCCGCCGGAGTTTTCCGATACTTCCATGGCTTTGTTAAACACGGTGATAAACCAATCGTCGACTTCGACCGCTTCATTACGGTTCACCTTCGAGATGACGGAATTCGGATTAAACGGATTCAGCGATAAGTTGAAAGCCCGTAATTCGGCGTCGATTTTATCGGTCAGTATTTCGGGCGACTGGTATTTTATTTTGTATAAGGTGTGAAAAACGCTGCCGCTTTCCTCATAATACGACGACGTGCACGATGCGGAAATAAAAATGATGAAGATGCAGTAACCGCATCCGTGCACGAACCCGTTCCGCGCAAAATATAACATTGATTTTATCCTGCTAAACATCTTCATTTTGTTTTACTAAATTGTTGAATTTTTTCGGCACGGGCGTCTCGAAGCGCATTTCTTCGCCGGTAGCGGGATGCCGGAAACACAGGCGCCGGGCATGCAGCATGAGGCGTCCGGCAGGGTTGGTCCGGGCGCCGTATTTCGGGTCGCCGACGACGGGATGCCCGATCTGTTCCATCTGGGCGCGTATCTGGTTCTTACGGCCGGTTTCAAGGTCAAGCTCAAGGAGCGAATATTTTGTGTTGTTTTTTAATACGCGGTAGTGCGAAACGGCTTCTTTGCCGTGTTGCGGATCTGTACAAAAAACTTTCATGCGGCTGTTTTCCGCGAGCCAGGAGACGAGGGTGTCGCTGCTCTTTTCGGGAACGCCTTCTATCACGGCGATGTAAGTGCGTCGCGTGATCATTTCATGCCAGTTTGCACGCAGGTATTCCTGAATATTTTTGTTCCGCGCAAACATCATCAGGCCGGACGTGCCTTTATCCAAACGGTGCAGTATGAATATTTTGTTCCGGGGGTCGATTTTTTTCACATGCTGTGAGAGTAAAAAATAGGCCGTACGCTCCTGAGCAGGCGAATCGGAGACCGACAGCAGGCCGTCTTTTTTATCGACAACGATAAGTTCGTCGTCTTCCCATACGATTTTCATTTGCGGATGATTAAAAGCCACGCGCCCTTTCTCATGACTTATCAACACTTCGTCGCCGGGATTAAGCGGGGTATTGAAATGTGTGACCGGCGTACCGTTTACCCATATCAGCCCGTGTCGCAACAAGGCCTTGACGGACGTTCTACTTTGCCGGCCGAGCCGTTCGAGAAGGTAAGGCAGGAGCGTGCTTTTTTCCGTTATGACGCTTTGCTGTCCCTGCGGTTTGTTTCGTTTCTTTTGCATTTTTATAATTCGTCGGAAAAATAGCTTTTGGGCAAAGGCCGGCAATTATATTGCGAAGCCATGATTTCACCGTAAGCGCCTGCCGAACGGAATGCGATGAGGTCGTTGCGTTTCACGCGGTTCAGCCGGACGTCCTTGCCGAAAACGTCCGATGATTCGCATATCGGGCCGACCACGTCGTACGTTTCCGGCGGTTCGTCGCTTGTTATGTTTTCGGTGTGGTGATAAGCGTCGTACATGGCGGGGCGAATCAGATCCGTAAAACCGGCGTCGAGTACGGCAAACTGTTTTACTTCGCCTTTTTTCACATAGAGGACTTTTGAGATCAGCGAACCGCATTGGCCGACAACGGAACGTCCGAGTTCAAAATGAATTTGCTGTCCTTCGCGCTGTTTTATTAACTTGTGGAATACGGCGAAATAATTTTCAAATTCGGGTATGCAAAGATGATTGGGATGATAATAATCAATGCCCAGTCCTCCGCCGAAATTGAGGTTTTCGATTTTCACGCCGGAACCTTCGAGTTCGTCCTGCAGTTCGTTGGAACGGATACACAGGTCGCGGAAAGCCGACAGGTCGGTTATTTGTGAACCGATATGAAAGTGAAGCCCCGTGAAACGTACGTTTTTCATTGATTTCATTTCGTCGAGGACACCTTTCAGCAGTCCGAGGTTGATGCCGAATTTATTTTCCTGCAGTCCTGTCGTGATCTTTGCATGCGTATGCGCGTCAACATTCGGATTAACGCGCAGTGCGATCGTCGCCGTTTTGTTCTTCGCTTCCGCCAGGGCGTTTATCACTTCGAGTTCCGCCTGCGATTCGACGTTGAAACAGGCAATATCGTTGTCGAGGCCGAGGTTTATTTCCCAGTCGGCTTTCCCGACGCCTGCAAAGACGATTCCCGCCGCCGGGAAACCGGCATCCAGCGCCGCCCGTATCTCGCCTCCGCTTACGCAATCGGCGCCAAGCCCGTTTTTCGCGATCAGCGAAAGGATGCGCGGATTGGCGTTCGCTTTTACGGCGTAATGCTGGCGGTAACCATATTTTTTTGTTTCCGTCCGGATAACCGCCAGTGTGTTCCGGAGTAATGCCGTATCATAATAGTAAAACGGCGTTTGTATGGTTCTGAATTTTTCGATTGGAAAAAAGCCTTTTATCATCTTACGGTAAATTTTATTTCGTTTGAATTATACTTACGAGTTAAATAAATGTTCGCTCAGCGCCTGTAACGCACGTTTTTTGTCGGATGATTTGATCAGCAGCGATATGTTATAATTGCTGCCCCCGTACGAAATCATGCGGATCGGCACTTCCGCAAGCGCGGATATGACCCGTGCTTCAAAGCCGAGGTTATCCCATTCCAGATCGCCTACGATGCAAACGATCACCATATCTTTGTCAACGGTGACGGCGCCGTATTTTTTCAGGTCGTCCACGATTCCGTCCAGGTGTTTCGGGTTGTCGATCGTGACGGAGACGCCGACTTCCGACGTCGTAACCATATCGATCGGCGTATGGTACGTTTCGAATATCTCGAAGACTTTACGCAGGAATCCTGTTGCAAGCAGCATCCGGCCGCTTTTTATCTTTATGGAAATGATATTATCCTTTGCGGCGACCGCTTTTATTTTTTTCCCTTCCATGCGGTTGGAAATGGTCGTTCCGGGCGCTTCCGGCTGCATCGTGTTGAGCAGGCGGACGGGAATGTTGTTCAGTTTTGCCGGCAGGATGCAGGTGGGATGAAGTATTTTAGCGCCGAAATAGGCCAGCTCGGCCGCTTCGTCAAAGTGCAGGTGACGCACGGGCGAGGTATGATCGACAACCCGCGGGTCGTTGTTGTGCATACCGTCTATGTCCGTCCATATCTGTATTTCTTCGGCCCGGACAGCCGCCCCGACCAGCGAAGCGGTATAGTCGCTTCCGCCGCGTTGCAGGTTGTCAACTTCGCCGTAAGCGTTGCGGCAAATGAATCCTTGTGTTATATAGATTTCCGCACCCGCTTTTTGAGACAGCAGGGCGTTCAGTTTCTCTTTTATATAAATCGGGTCGGGTTCCGAGTTTTTGTCCGTGCGCATATAATCCAAAGCCGGGATGATCACGGACTTGATGCCCCTTTCGTTAAGATAGAGGTTCATCATGGCAGTAGACATCAATTCGCCCTGCGCGAGGATGACGCGCTCTTCAAACAGCGTAAAAAGGTCTTTTACCACCAGCGAACGGATATAGTTCAGGTATGACATTACAAATTCGCCGGCTTTATCCCTATACTCCTGTGTATCGTATAATTCGTCGATGACGCCGGTGTATTTCCCGGACAGGCGGTTGATCATCTCGTTGGCGCCATCATGATTTTTTTTATACAAATAATCCGAAATCTCGACTAAAGAGTTGGTTGTACCCGACATGGCCGATAATACGACAATCTTTTGCTCTCCGTCACAAATCAGTCCCGCAACGTCTTTCATGCGTTGCGCCGAACCTACCGATGTTCCTCCGAACTTCAAAACTTTCATTTTTTCTATGTTTTAAATTGTTGTTTATATGTTTCTATTCCTGTTCTGTTTCTTCGTAGCCGGGCGGGATTCCCTGTTCGATGCTGCATAGCTTGATGTTTTCGCATTTGACGACACGGGCGGGAAAGGCGTTTACGATATTGTAATTATGTGTGGTCATCATTACGGCCGTTCCTTCTTGGCATATATCGTGCAGCAACCGGACGATTTGCCCGCTTGTCTTCGGGTCCAGGTTACCGGTCGGTTCGTCGGCCAGGATGATTTGCGGCGTATTGAGCAAAGCACGCGCTATGGCGATGCGTTGCTGTTCGCCTCCCGACAGTTCATGAGGCATTTTATATCCTTTGTTGGGCATTCCCACTTGCTCAAGGACTTCCCCGATGCGCTTGTTTATCTCGTTCCGGTTCTTCCAGCCCGTCGCCCTGAGCACAAATTCGAGGTTTTTGATAGCCGGGCGATCCGTCAGTAACTGGAAGTCCTGGAATACGATTCCCAGTTTTCTCCGGAGATAAGGTATCTCCCGGTTTTTTATTTTCCTCAAGTTGTACCCTGCGACATAAGCGTTACCTTTGCGGACAGGTATTTCGCAGTACAGGGTTTTCAGCAGGCTGCTTTTGCCGGAGCCTACCTTGCCTATCACATAAACAAATTCCCCCTTGCTTAACGTCAGCGAGGAATCGCTCAATATGACGTTTTCTTCCTGGCAAACTTCTATATTTTCCAGTTGAATCAAAAATTCGCTTTTCATCCCTTCTATTCCTTATGCCTTTTTTTAAGTTCTTTTGCCAGGTCTTCCAGGCTGAATCCTTTGCTTGTCAGCAATACAATGAGGTGATAGATCAGGTCGGACGCTTCGTAGATGAAGCCTTCGTCCGTGCCGTTCGTCGCTTCGATGACTGTCTCAACCGCCTCTTCCCCGACTTTTTGCGCCATGCGGTTTACGCCTTTTTTGAAAAGCGAGGTAGTGTATGAGCCTTCCGGCTGTTCCTCGAAGCGGCGGGTTATGAAGTCCTGCAGATATTGCAGGAAGCAGATTCCGTCCCTGTTCGTTTCGCCGAAACAGGTGTCAGCCCCGGTATGACAGGCCGGACCGGCCGGCCTGGCTTTTATAAGCAGCGTGTCGCTGTCGCAGTCGGAAAGTATTTTTACTACATGCAGGAAATTACCGCTTGTCTCGCCTTTCGTCCAGAGCCGCTGTTTCGTACGGCTGTAAAACGTGACTTTCCCCGATTCGACGGTTGCCCGGTACGCCTCTTCGTTCATAAATCCCAGCATCAGCACGACATTTGTCTGCGCATCCTGTACAATTGCGGGGATGAGGCCGTCCAACTTGTTAAAATCCAGATTCATTCTATTTATTTTTAATTCTTTCGTATTTAGTCATCTGACGTTCACGTTTTCATTCCGGAGATACTGTTTCAGCTCGGATATTTTTATTTCCCCGAAGTGAAACACGCTCGCGGCAAGTGCGGCATCCGCTTTGCCGTGGATGAAAACATCGCGGAAATCCTCCTTTTTCCCGGCGCCTCCCGAAGCGATTACCGGGATATGAAGCACGCCGGCAAGCGTGGATAGCGCTTCGTTTGCATATCCATCCTTCACGCCGTCGTGATTCATGCTGGTAAACAAAATCTCGCCGGCGCCACGTTCTTCCGCCTCGGCCGCCCACTCGAAGAGTTTCCGGCCGGAAGAGATACGTCCCCCGTTCAGGTAACAAATCCATTCGCCGTCCTCCATACGGGCATCTATTGCCGTGACGCAGACCTGGCTACCGAAGTTCCGGGCTATCTCGTCGATAAGTTCCGGGCGGCGTATGGCGGCGGAATTTACCGAGATCTTGTCGGCGCCGGCATTAAGCAGCCGTTCGACGTCCGACATTTCGTTAATGCCGCCTCCGACGGTAAACGGGATATTTATGTTCGCCGCAACTTTCTTCACCAGTTCCGTAAACGTTTTACGCCCTTCGTGCGAAGCCGTAATGTCGAGGTAAACCAGTTCGTCCGCTCCCTGGCGGCTATATTCCGCTCCCAGTTCAACGGGGTCGCCCGCATCGCGGAAATTGACGAAATTGACGCCTTTCACCGTCGTTCCGTCTTTTACATCCAGGCAGGGCACAATACGTTTTGCTAACATAAAATTATTTTATCAGTTAAACATTCAATTCTGTCATCCTCTTTTCCAGCTCCTTAAGCGTTATCTTCCCTTCGTAAATCGCTTTGCCGAAAATAACCGCAGGCACGCCCGCCGCATCCAGGTCGTCTATATCTTTTATGGAACCGACACCTCCGCTTGCGATAAGGAAGATATCCGGCACGGCGTCCCGGATCTTTTTATACAATACCGTAGAAGGCCCCTGCAGCATCCCGTCCCGGCCGATGTCCGTACAGATCACTTTCGTGATGCCGTCACGGTGATAGCCTTCGATATAAGGAATCAGTTCCTTAGCCGTTGTCTCCTGCCATCCGCCGACAGCAATCTTTTCGTCTTTTGCGTCGGCGCCCAGGATGATACGTTCGTTGCCGAAGCGTTTCAGCCATTCATGAAAAACGTCCGGCGATTTTACGGCAATGCTGCCTCCCGTAACCATTTGCGCCCCGCAGTCGAAAGCAATCTCAAGATCCTTGTCGCACTTGAGGCCGCCGCCGAAATCAATGACCAGCGACGTCTGCGAGGCGATACGCTCCAGCACGCGGTAATTAATGATTCTTCCTTCGCGTGCGCCGTCCAGGTCAACGACGTGCAGCCGTTTAATCCCGCAGCCTTCAAATGACTTTGCAACTTCGGACGGGTCTTCGCTGTAAACTTTTTTGGAATTGTAGTCGCCCTGTATCAGGCGCACGCATTTTCCGTCAATGATGTCAATAGCAGGAACAAGTTCTATCATCCGCGTTACAAGTTTATAAAATTTCTCAAAATCATCTCCCCAATACGCCCGCTTTTCTCGGGGTGAAACTGTGTGGCATAAAAGTTATCCTTTTGCATAGCCGCGCTGAAGGGGAGTATATAATCGCTTGCCGCTGCCGTATCGGCTGTTACGGATACATAATAACTGTGCACAAAATACACATACGAATTGTCCGGCAGTCCTTCAAACAGTTTCCCCCGCATGTTTGTCAGCGAGTTCCAGCCCATGTGCGGCACTTTGTCTTCGTGCCGCTGCGGGACAAACCGTTTAACACAAGCGTCGAAGATACCGAAGCAGTCCGTGTCGCCTTCTTCCGAATGGCGGCACATCAACTGCATACCGATACATATACCCAATACCGGTTGTTTCAGGTCGCATATCAGCCGGTCCAATCCGCGCTCACGCAGGTAATTCATCGTCGTTCTTGCCTCTCCCTGCCCGGGAAATACAACTTTATCCGCCGTCCGTATGGTTTCCGCATCGCCGGTAATGACGGGCGTTATCCCGATTCTTTTCAGCCCGTAATCGACGGAACAGATATTGCCGGCATTGTATTTTATAATGACTACTTTCACTTCTTATTCTGTTTTCAGCCTGTTTCAGTCCGCAAAGATAACAAAAAGTCGGCAAAAAACGAGCTAAAATGATAACAATGCCGTAAATCCTTTATTCTTTTACCGTAAGTTCTATCTCCTTGAGGTCTTTGCCGGCAGATGAATTACCGTAAAGAATGTAGTACTTGCCGGGACGGACTTCCGGTATCTGTTTTTCATCGTTGAACGAGTAGAATGCTTTCGGCTCAAGCGTTATGACGGCTTCTTCCGTGCCGCCGGCTTTTACCCGTATGCGGCAGAATCCTTTCAGCGCCTTAAGCGGGCCGGCCGGGTCGTTCGGATTTTTCACGTAAACCTGCACGACTTCTTCGCCGTCGGCGTCGCCGGTGTTTTTTACCGGGATGGTCAGCGTGACGTTCCGGTCTTTCGTTATTTCGGGAGAAGACAGCGTGGCATCGCCGAACGTGAACGTGGTGTAGCTCAATCCGTAGCCGAACGGGTAAAGCGGCGCTTCGGTCATGTAGCGATAGGTACGGCCTGCCATTTCGTAGTTTTCAAAATCGGGGAGTTGCGCGGTGGAAGCGTAAAACGTAACGGGCAACTTCCCGGAAGGATTGTAATCGCCGAACAGGATGTCGGCCACGGCCGTCCCCGCCGTCTGGCCGCCGTACCAGGCATTCAGGATGGCATCGGCCTTTTCATGTTCCCACGCGAGGGCGAGGGCGCTTCCCGTGCATACGACGAAGATGACGGGTTTTCCCGTCTCTTTCAAGGCGCTCAACATGTCGCGCTGTATTTGGGGGAGGTCGATGTTCGTACGGTCGCCTTTTTTAAACCCGTCGATAAGTACCGGCATCTCTTCGCCTTCGAGACGCGGCGATAAGCCACCCACGAAAATGATCACATCCGCATCCTTTGCTTTTGCCGCCGTCGCGGACGGGTCGGCAGGCTTGTAAGGTTCGAGGCCGTCAGACAGGATATTATCCGTATGGTTGCATCCGGGTTCGTAGATAACTTCCGCGTCCGGCATCTTTTCGCGTATGCCTTCCAGGATCGTCACCGTATGTGTCGGGAAACCGTTATAGTTCGCCCACAGCATGGTCGAATCGTTCGCGTTGGGGCCTGTCACCATTATTTTCTTTATGTTCTTGTTCAGGGGCAGCACACCCCCGCCGTTTTTGAGCAGAACCATACTTTTGCGAGCCATTTCGAGCGCCAGTTCGACGTGTTTGGGCGATTCCACGACGCTGTACGGTATGGAAGCGTACGGCACACGGTCGTCCGGGTCGAACATGCCCAGTTCGAAACGTCCCCTGAACAGGCGCCGCAGGGAGACGTCCAGTTCTTCTTCTTTCATGTTCCCGTTTTTCACGGCGTCAAGAAGGGATTGGTAGCTTCCGCCACATTCGAGGTCGGTTCCGGTGCGCACGGCATCGACCGATGCGGATTCCCGGTCGGGATGCGTTTCGTGACGGGGCGTGTTCGGATCTTTCCGCCAGAAGTCGTCGATCGCCCCGCAGTCGGAGAGGATGATACGGTCATACTCCCAGTCATTGCGCAGGATGTCGACCAGCAGTTTGCCGCTTGCGCAGCAGGGCCGGCCTTCGTAGCGGTTGTAGGCGCACATCACCTCCTGTACGTTTCCTTCCCGGACGAGCGTCTCGAAGGCCGGGAGGTACGTCAGGTAAAGGTCGCGCGGGGAGACGGCGACGTCAAATTCATGGCGGTTCCACTCCGGCCCGCTGTGCACGGCATAGTGTTTCGCACAGGCGTGGGCCTTGAAATAATTCGGGTCGTCACCCTGCAAACCCCGCACGACGGCAAGTCCCAGGCGTGAGGTGAGGTACGGGTCTTCGCCGTAGGTTTCCATGCCGCGTCCCCAGCGCGGGTCGCGGAAGATGTTGATGTTCGGCGTCCAAAAGGTCAACCCCTTGTAGCGGTCATATTCCCCTTCCCGCTGGTAATGGTGATATTTGGCACGCGCTTCGTCGCTGACAGCCGTAAACGTTTCCTGCAGCGCGTCCTCGTCGAACGTAGCCGCCATTGCAATAGACTGCGGGAACACCGTAGCCCGTCCGGCGCGGGCGACACCGTGCAGCGCCTCGTTCCACCAGTCATATTCAGGTATGCCCAGCCGTTCGATAGCAGGCGTTTGGTTCATCATCTGCCCGACTTTCTCTTCAAGGGAAAGACGACCGATCAAGTCATCAACACGTTCTTCCACCCCCAAATCCGGATTCCGAAACGCAAATTCGTAATCATTTTTTTCATCACATGCCATTACAGCAAGACATAAAATCGAAAACAGGATAAAATTTCTTTTCATTTTATATTTAATTAATGGTTAATGGTTAATGGTTAATGGTTAATGGTTAATGGTTAATGGTAACATAATTTCGCATAATAAAAACCTGTATATTTTGAAAATACGGTAAATCCTTCTCCATTATTAATTAACCATTAACCATTAAATCATTAACCATTATCAACTTCGGTCTTAGCCGTCCGGTTCGTTCCTGCGCCTGTTGCAGTTTCCATTCGTGGATTTTGCGTTCATGTCCCGAAAGCAGTACCTCCGGCACAATCCAGCCGTTATATTCAGCAGGGCGCGTATAAACGGGCGGGGCGAGCAGTCCGTCCTGGAACGAATCGGAGAGGGCGCTCTGTTCGTCGCCCAAGACACCGGGGATAAGCCTTACGGTAGCGTCGGCAATAACGGCGGCGGCCGGTTCGCCTCCGGTGAGGACATAGTCACCGATGGAGATTTCCTTCGTGATCAAGTGTTCCCTGATACGGTAATCGACGCCCTTATAATGGCCGCACAGTATAATAATGTTGTCGAGCATGGACAAGCGGTTTGCCGCAGGCTGGTCAAACAGTTCCCCGTCGGGAGACGTATAGATGATTTCGTCGTAATCCCGTTCGGCTTTGAGAGCGGAGATCGCTCTGTCGACAGGTTCTATCTGTATGACCATGCCGGCCTCGCCGCCGAACGGATAGTCATCCACACGCCGCCATTTGTTACTCGTATAATCCCTGAGGCTGTGCAGGCATATTTCCACGATCCCCTTATCCTGTGCCCGCTGCAGAATGGAACAGTGCAACATTCCGTCGATCATTTCAGGCAAAACAGTTAGTATGTCAATGCGCATAATATATTTAATTTTATATCCTAACATCTTATTAAAAAATGCAGACAAATTTACATGAAAAATCGCAAACTTGTATTTTTTTCATCCTTAATGCGCATTTTTTTATGAAAAGTTTTGGAAGTTTATTTTTTTACCATACCTTTACACCGTGTTTCTAAATGGGAGGTATTAGAAAATGGTAAATAAAAAAGCTTTTATTAAGCGACATACAACATTCATTTTAAAGCCTGCAGGCTTCATTTCCGGCGGGCAAGAAACTGATTATCGCCATCCCCCCGCCACCGCAAAATTCGATGCCTGCATAGCAGCTCTGCAGCAGGCCTGTACAGCAGCAGCGCCGTTCCTTCAAATTGGTTATTTATATATCATATTATTAGTCAAAAAAGCACACTGTGGTTTATTACGGGCAGCGGCGGTAAACGTTTCATATCAGCCGGCGTTTTTGAGATCTTCGCCGGTATCTCCACAGCCGGTTACGTTAGCATTTCTGCAACCGGCTACGCCGCCGCCTTTCCTGCCGGTGCGTCGCTACGGAATACGGTTGTCCCCGCCCAATCTATAATGACACATTCTATTTTTTTCATTCTCATAATTTTATTTAATGGCAAGATTGACATGTCTTTTTTGCTGTAACATCGAAAATACGATCCCGACAGACAGGATACAGATTACGCCGACTGTTACGGCGAGTATGTTATAATATTCAAGCCAGTTGACGTGAATGTCCAAAAACGATTTGCCGAAAAGGAAAAGGCACGAAGCCAAATATCCCAGGAAATCGGATATGTAAATAAAAAAACCCACATTCCCCCTTATTTTGAAACAGGCGATAAAACGGTCAAAAAAGACGGTCTGGAACGCCAGGTAAGCGGTATAAATCCCCATGCTCTGGATAAAGAGCCACAAAACGGGCGCCGCGCTCAAACTGTCGAAAAACAAAGAAGACAGGCATACGACAACCGACCCGGCAAGCATCAGCATCAGCAGGACAACGAGCGCCCGCCGGTTGTCGCGTACTTTAATCATTGATCCCAGCATCATCAGGATAAGTACCGTAACAATGGCGTCGATCCTGACGAACAGGAACGGACTGAGGTGTATATCCGTATATTTGACGATATCCACCAGGAAATCTTCTTTTATATCCCTCAAAACGGTATACAGCGTATTTACAACGAGCAGCGGGGTTAAGAAAAACGCATATTTCTTCAGCAGATGCCTGCGTTGGGCTTTATGAAGGGGTATCCGTTCCGACTTTTCGTTTTTTTCTTCGATTGCAGGGTCGGGCAGTTTATCCAGCAGGAAGGCTATGCCGGCAAGCAACGGCATCGCGATGCCCCCGATGATGGCCGGCATCCAAAACGGGCTGACGTCAAACGAAAGGACATACAGCCCGAAAGATTTAGCCGCCCCGGAACTGATGACGATACTTACGCCCAGAAATCCGGCAAGGATATCCGTCAAACGCCTTCCTTCGATATAGCTGAACAGGAATCCCCACATGCACCCCAGCGACAGGCCGTTGAAAAACAGGCAAAAGAAGTTGGCGGGATAAGGTATCATTCCAAATAAAACGAGCGACAGTTCCGCCCCTGCCGCCGACAGGATAATTGCCGGCAAACGGTGCGCCCGCTTCAGTTCCGAAACGATTTTGATACCGCAATATTTCGACAGCAGATAACCCGCTATCTGGCAGATACTGATGACAACCTTATAATCCAGTCCCCAGAGATAAAGCCCGTCGAAAGTAGAAGCCGTAAACGCCTTGCGCAGTGCATAGACTAAAAAGTAAGCGATCAACACGCCTCCTCCCGCCCGGATGATAAAAAGGATATCCAAACTGTTTTTATGACTATTCATTTTCATGCTTGTAATTTTTTATTTCGCGGCAAATGTATCGCAGGAATGTTACGATAAACATGATAAAAAATTACATGTAGGTTAAGAATCGAAAAATACGTATTATCAGACGATTGCAAAATTACAATCTGCTATTTGCCGGCAGATTGGCCGTGAGCGGATGAAAAAGTATTCTCCTGCGAAAAAAAATCGAATCAAAATTCATGAAATATGCAGGTAATACATTAAATTTGCGACATTATTCACATTCTAAAATATTGTATCATGAAAAGAAATTCCTGTAAATACGCA
>JAISYY010000060.1 GCA_031269635.1 Tannerella sp.
AGAGAGAGAGAGAGAGAGAGAGAGAGAGAGAGAGAGAGAGAGAGAGAGAGAGAGAGATGCGCAGGTTAGCTGCGCGCGCGAAATATGTGGATTAAAAAGTAAATTTCCAAAAAACCATTCCTTTAATTTTGCATTAATCAACCGTTCATTCAATGCTTTGTCGTGTCATGAAGCGTTGAAAACAAACGTGTGTGGTAACCGGGGAACCCATCCCTGCAAAATGAAAATCCGCGGCAGAAGCACTTTTTTTTAATGCTTCGCGTGAATTGTATGACTTTATCAGAGATTCTTTTTTAATCAAATAACGATAAACATTTTCACATTATCATGAAACAAAACATGTATAAATTAAATTATGTACGTATGAAATACAAAATTTTAGGCGTCTTCATTTCTTTATTAATCAGCTGTGCAGGATTTGCCCAGACGAAAACGATAACAGGACTTATAAAAGATGCCGTCGACGGTTCGGGTTTGCCCGGCGCCACTGTTGCCGTAAAGGGAACAACACAGGGAACCACGACCGATGTGGATGGAGCTTTCTCCATCAGAGTATCCATTGGTGACACTTTATCCATCACGTATGTCGGTAAAATACCGGTAATCCAGGTTGTTGATCAGCGAAACGTGATAGAAGTCATCCTGTATGATGATACGGAAACGCTCGACGAAGTGACGGTAGTCGCTTTCGGTACACAAAAGAAGCAAAGCGTTGTTGCTTCAATCGAAACGGTAAGGGTTTCCGACCTTAAAATACCGTCTTCGAACTTGACTACGGCCATGGCCGGCAGGATTCCCGGACTGATCTCGTATCAGACGTCGGGCGAGCCGGGAAGGGACAATGCGCAATTCTTCATACGCGGAGTAACTACTTTCGGTTACAAAACAGACCCGCTCATCCTTATTGACGGTTTTGAAATGGGCAAGGATGATCTGGCGCGTCTGCAGGTCGACGATATCGAAAGCTTTTCCGTCCTGAAAGATGCTTCCGCAACCGTATTATACGGTTCACGTGCGGCAAACGGTATTATCCTCATTACGACGAAAAAGGGTATTGAAGGTCCGGTAAAACTTAGCGTCCGCGTGGATAACAACATTGCTACGCCTACACAAGTACCGCGATTAGTCGACGGGGTAACGTATATGCGCATGTATAACGAAGCCCAAATGACAAGAGACCCCCTGCTCGGCGCTTATTACAGCGAACAGAAAATTCAATCGACCGCCGCAGGAGAAAATCCCATGATCTATCCGAATATCGATTGGTACGATGAAATCTTCAAAACCCAGACCATGAATACCAAAGCGAACATCAACGTATCGGGCGGCGGACAGGTAGCCACTTATTACGTTGCCGGAGGCTTCGAACATGAAACGGGTTTATTGAAGGTTGACCCCCGTAACAATTACAATTCGAATATCAGCATTAACCGCTTTAATATTCGTACAAACGTCAATTTTAAGTTAACTTCCACAACGGTTCTTGAGACGCAGGTTAACGGCCGCTTCGAAAGGCAAACCGGCCCATGGGAAAACATTGACGACTCCAACGCCACCACTCGGATATTCAGCGATATAATGAACAGTAACCCCGTAGATTTCCCGGCCGTTTACGAACCCGACGAAGCCAATATCTACACCACCCATACACTGTTCGGTAACACGTATGTATATGGAAGCCGGAAAAACAACCCCTACGCAGAGATGACAAGAGGTTACACCGACCGGAACGAAAGTAATATAACGGCACAGGCGACGCTGAGGCAGGATTTGAAGTTCATTACCGAAGGATTGAGCGTACAACTGAAAGGTTCCGTCAATAACTGGAGCCGGTACACCAGTACACGTACGTATACCCCGTTCTACTACGATCTGGAATCTTATAACCGGATAACGGGAGAACACAAGCTGTGGTGCCTCAACCCAAACACGGGGCAGGCTCACCTCGGGGATGTAGTTCCCGGACGCGACGCCACCTTCAAATATTATTTTGAAGCCCGTGCAACATGGGCGCGGCAGTTTGACGTCCATAACGTCGGGGCGATGCTGGTAAGTACGATGGAAGAAAACCTGCTGACCGCCGGAGAAAGCACGTCTATTTACGAAACGTTGCCGGAGAAAAACACCGGGCTTGCCGGTCGTTTTACGTACGACTTCGACTCGCGTTATTTCCTTGAATTTTCATTCGGATACAACGGGTCGGAAAAATTCGACGGCAGTAAACGTTTCGGCTTCTACCCCTCCATCGCCGGCGGATGGCTGATATCGAACGAAAATTTCTGGGAACCCATGCGCGACATCGTCAGCACTCTTAAGCTGAAGGGCAGTATCGGACGAATCGGGAATGACGCCATCGCAGAGAGGAAAGACCGTTTCTTCTACCTGTCGGACATTGCGGTTTACAACCCCGACCAAGCCATCTCAAACGGTTACCGCTGGGGAGAATCCTTTATGAATTCTTATGGCGGTTACAGTATCAACCGTTATGCCAACCCGAACATCACGTGGGAAGTCTCCACGAAGTGGAACGCCGGTATAGAAGCCAATTTCATGAGAGAAAGGCTGAAAATACAGGCCGAATTATTCGGGGAAAACCGGGACAAGATCTATATGGTCAGGGAAAATTTCCCGGCTACGGCAGGATTGGAAGCCTCCGTAAGCGGGAATGTCGGTAAACTGAACGCCTGGGGATTCGACGGCTCTATCGACTACCAGCATTTCTTTAACACCGACTTCTGGATGACCGGCCGTTTAAACTTTACGTACTCCGACAACAAATATGTCCAGCTGGACGAGAAAGATTATCCCGACGAATACAGGAAACGGCTGGGACATAACGTGAAGCAGGAATGGGGACTGATTGCCGAAAGGCTGTTCGTCGACCAGGAAGAAATCGACAACTCCCCGAGACAGGACTTCGACGCATACATGGCCGGGGACATCAAATATAAAGATGTGAACGGCGACGGGGTGGTCAATGATAACGACAGGATCCCGCTGGGTTATCCTACCGTACCTAAAATACAGTACGGATTCGGATTGTCTACGGGTTATAAAGATTTCGACTTTTCGTTCTTCTTCCAGGGTAACAGCATGGTATCGTTCTTCATAAACCCAAGCGCTGACGGCACGGAAGGCATTGCGCCGTTCGTCGCCCGCAGGAACGCGCTTAAAATAGTGGCCGACGATTACTGGAGCGAAACCAATCCGAACGTATATGCCTTCTGGCCGCGCCTGTCGACCTTGCCGATCGCGAACAACACCGTGCAATCTTCCTGGTGGCTGCGCGACGCTTCTTTCATGCGCCTGAAGCAGATTGAGGCGGGATATAACCTGAGAGGATGGAAAAAAGTCGGCTTGCAGAACTGCCGTATTTACCTGACGCTGGAAAATTTATTTGTGCTGAGCAAATTCAAATTGTGGGATCCCGAAATGGGTAGAGCCGGATTGGGTTATCCACCCAACAGGAGATATAATATTGGGATTCAATTAAATTTTTAACGCTTTAATTACAGTAACTATGAAAATATTCAAATCAATAATATGGGGGATAATACTGAGCGTATTATTGCCGTCATGCGCTGAATATCTCGATGTGGTGCCCGACAATACGCTAACGCTTGATGAGATTTTCACGAAAAGGGAAAGCGCTTACGACGCCTTGGCGAGAGTATATAATTTCTTGCCCTACGAATCCGATACGCATAATACAACCTGGTCGCTGGGCGACGAGTTCATCGGTCGTCTCGACCTGAATGACGCCGCGGGCAACCTGTGCGCGATAAGAATTATGCGGGGATTGCAAAACACAGGCGCGCCAATCTTGGGATTATGGTCCGGCACGTATGGTGCGAAACATCTTTACAGGGGGCTGAACCAATGTGAAGTGTTCTTGTATTACATCAACAACGCGCGTGATATGAGCGAACAGGAGATCAGAGACTGGAAGGCGCAGGTTAAGTTCCTGAAAGCCTACTATTGCTGGCTGCTCGTACAACGGTACGGCCCTATCGTATTGCCGGCGGAAAACATCATCGACCCCGATGCCTCGAGCGAGAATTTATTCCAGTCGCGCACAAAAGTCGACGAGTGTTTTGACTACATCATCCGTTTGATGGACGAGGCGATACCCGACCTTTCGGAACGCACGACGGCAAATAACCTGGGACAAGTCGATCAGATAGCCGCCAAAGCCGCTAAGGCAAGGGTGCTGTTCTTTAGGGCAAGCCCTTTCTTCAACGGCAACAGGGAATATTTCGGCGACTTTTACGACCACGACGGGCAACCGTTTTTTCCGATGGAATACGACAAGGAAAAATGGAAAGATGCCGTCGACGCGCTGACCGAAGCGATTACCATTGCCGAAGCGAACGGTAAAACCTTGTATACGTACGAAAAAGAACCTTTCCTTTATGACACGGAAGCGTTCACGCTAAACGGGGAAAACATGCAAACGCTGTACAATAACCGGATGGTTATATGCGACCCGTGGAACAAGGAAGTCGTATGGGGCTTTTCGGGGATCAACTATTACGGCCAGGGCGAATTGTCGTCGTCCACGAATATGCGCCTGCCGGCAGGCTATGGCGATGGCGTGACGAACACGGCCGAGTTTTCGTGGCAATGGATGGGCGCTACTTACCAGGCACTCGAACGGTATTATACGAAGAACGGATTGCCGATGGACGAAGACCTGACGTTCGACATGAATAAGATGTTCGACATCGTCACCACACCCGGCGCCGCCGACCCTGAATACCGGGAACTTGTCGGAATCATGCAGCCCGGTTCGGAAACGCTCCAGATGTATATGGGCCGTGAACCGCGTTTCTATGCAAACATGGCTATCACCGGAGGATACTGGCGCACACACACCGTACGGATAAACACGATGATGTACCAGGGAAAGGACGGCGGCTTCAACTCCTCGACCCATTCCACCGACTATTATTGCACGGGGATCGCATTGAAAAAATTCGTACACCCGGAATCGCAGTCGGGAGCATGGCAGCGAACGATCAAATACCCGTATCCCATCGTCCGCATGGCCGATCTTTACCTGATGAAGGCCGAAGCGCTGAACGAATACAGCGGGCCGTCGCAGGAAGTGTATGACCTGGTCAACAAAGTGCGCCGCCGCGCCGGCATCCCCAACATGGAGTCCGTCTGGTCGGATGCAACGCTGGCCAAGAGCGTGAACAAACACCGGACGCAGGAAGGGCTGCGCGACATCATTCTGCAGGAACGGGGGATTGAACTGGCCTTCGAAGGCAGCCGTTTCTGGGACATGCACCGGCACAAAAGGGCAGTCCGCGAATTTTCCGTCCCCGTATCCGGCTGGAAACACGACGGGACGGCCGCCACTACCTTCTTCGTCCTGGAAGCCAAGCAAACGCGCAAGTTCTCCATACGCGACTGTCTGTGGCCTATCGATCTCGAAGAATTAAATACGAATGGTAACTTAATACAGAATCCCGGTTGGTAACAAAAAATAAAAACGATGTACTTATGAAAACGATAAAATATTTATTATTTACGATCTCCCTGCTGCTGTGTGCAAACGCCTGCAAGGAGGAAGGACGGTATGAACCTTCCAGGGAAGGAAACCCTCCGGGCAAAATTTCAAATGTAAGATACGAACCGCTTTACGGAGGAGCCAAATTGTTTTACAGCATTCCCGCCGATGAAGATCTGCTCCAGGTGGAGGCAGAGTATGTGAACGAGAAAAACCAGACATTCCTCTTCTCTGCTTCCTATTACAAAGATTCTTTGACGGTTTACGGATTCTCTTCCGTTAAGGAATATACCGTCAATTTATATTCGGTAAACAGGAACGGTATCCGCTCCGAACCCGTGGCGATTCAGGTGACGCCGCTGGAACCGGCTTATACGCGCGTCGCTAAATCGATCGTAGTGAAGCCCGGATTCAGCTCGTTCCTGATTGACTGGGACAACGAGCTGAAACAGAATATCAATGTGTATGTGGAATTTAGCTATACCCAAAACGGGACGCCGTATACGTTTACGAACGTATTTGCTTCCAACCTCGAAAAAGACCGCCGGTTTATCAGCGACCTTTACCTTTCGCCGAGCGAACCGGTAAGCGTCAAGGTGCAGATAGAAGATACCTACGGCAACATCACGGATCCGATCGACCAGGGGCAACTTACGCTGCTGGAAGACATCAAGATTCTGAAAGACAACTGGGTGTTGCCGAATACAAACGACTCCATAGGAGGCATCCCGATGTGCTTCGGCGACGGACTGGAAGGGCGCGCCCGCTACGTAATAGACGATATCATCGACCGCGGCGACAACCTGAACTTCATGCATACACATTCAAGGGGACGGACGGGAAGGACGGCAGACGGCAACATGCCCTGGAACTTCATCATCGACCTGGGCGATTACTATGAACTAAGCCGTATCATCACCGTACAGCGCCACTCCGGCGGCTTGGCCAATGTCAGCCGGGGACAGTATTACCAGTACGAGAACGTCGGCATATTCCGGCTCTATATCTGGAATGATGAAACACAATCGTGGGGTGAACCGATCAACGAACACAAACTGCTCGTCCCGGCAGGTCTTAGCGAAATCGAGTTTGTGCGGATGGGAGAAGCCGGCGACATGGCCTATTTCTACCCGGACGACCCGCAATACACCAAACCGACGCGCTGGTTCCGTTACGAAGCGGTCAAAGGGTTCGGCGGAAACTATACGCTCGACGATGCCAACTGTCTGTCCGAGATAACCCTCTATGGTAGAAAAGCTAACAGATAAGTTTATCACACACATAAATGTTTTGACCTATGAAATATAAAATAGTTTTTATAATAACATGTGCTATCCTGTTATGTTCATGCGAAGGCATGCACGACAAGATAGAGAAGTATTACGGAGAAACCGTTTATCCGGCCCGGTATGATACGATTGTCGGCCATATCGGCTACGAAAGGGTGGAAATAGACTTGCTGAAGGCGGGACGCATCCCTTCCGAACAGATAAAAATGGGTAAGGCGAAGAAAACCATTATTGAATACGATGATGAAAAAATCGTCCTGGACGAACTGGTATCCTGGGTTAACATAACGGGATTGACACAGTCTAAAATTTACAGGTTCTTCATCTATACGCTGGACGAATTTGACAACAAATCCGTCCCCCAGGAAATCGCATTGATACCGTTCACTTCGTCCGACCTGCAATCGACCGTAATAAGTTCGCCGAGAATCACGACTTCCCCGTCGTCAGCCATCGTCGAATGGCCCGCAGGGTTAAATTCGCTGCTCCTCACCTATCACGGATTGACTTACGAATATACCGACCGCGACGGAAACGTCGTAAAAGGCGAGAGAGGTGACAATTCCAGGTTCTTCGTAAGCAATCTTGAAACGGGTAAATCGTATGCCGTAAAAATGAAGTACAGGATCTTGCCCAAAGTAAACAACGCCTCCATACTGGACACGCTGACACTGGAAAAAGACCTGACGCTGAACATCCCGGCAAGCACGGGAACGTTTTCGCCGGCAGAG
>JAISYY010000063.1 GCA_031269635.1 Tannerella sp.
TGCTGATTTTGCCGGCGGACAGACCCGCCGCTTCGACCGTTTCCCGCAGGATTTCCCTGTATTGATACGCTATCGAACCGACAAAATTAACCGCGTACGTTGCGCAGTCATACTGCATCACGTTGCGCGTGATAAAAGACCGGAAGGCATTAACCAAGATGAGGCGTATTTCCGGTTCCTTCCTGTTCTCATATAAAAAGGGAGAAAAAGCGGCAAGGAAACGGTTCGGAAAAGGTTTTTTATAAACATGATCCAGGATGTCCGCCTGCGTCATGCGGAAACGCTCAAAGAACGCATCTCTCAACGGCTTGGAGAGAAGTCCTTTCAGGACGTCGCCCACCAGGATGCGCCCCAGCGTCACGCCTCCGCCTTCATCACCGAGAATATAGCCCAGGGGAGGAACATTTTTTACGATCTACTGTCCGTCATAGAAGCAGGAATTTGAACCGGTGCCCAGGATGCAGGCAATGCCGGCTTCATGTCCGCAGGTACTGTGCGCTGCAGCCAGCAGGTCGGAACAGACCCGGATCTCGCGGGCGAGTATACGGGAAGAAAGTGCCTCCCGCATGATTTCGGCCTTGTCAAAAACACAGCCGGCGCCATAAAAATACACCCGGTCGATAGAAAGTTCGTCCGCCGAAATAACGTTCAGGCCATGAAACGAAACATTTCCAATTTCCTCCCATATCTCTTCATACGACTGAAAATAAGGATTCAGCCCTTTTGTACACGCAGATCCGAGAACCGTACCCGCCCGGACGACAAACCAGTCGGTTTTTGTCGTTCCGCTATCCACAATTAAATCCGTATATACCATCATTAAAATATTCCGATATTATAAAAAGGAAGCTCTTTCCTTCCGCGAACAGAGCCACATCCCCGTAAAAGTAAACAAAGCATTAAACACCAAAAGCTCATAACCGAACCGGTAACCGTCAAACCATTGCTCCGAATTTGCCTGTAAAACATAGCAGATAACCGGCGAGAGGATGGCCACAAACGGTATAAACCGGTCCCGTACCCGCCGTTTCGTAAATATGCCGAACACAAACATTCCCAGTATAGGGCCGTAAGTATAGCTTGCCAGCGTGTACACGGCGTCAATCACACTTGTATTGTTCAGCAAGCCGAACACGTAGATGACGATTCCCATCACGGCCGCCATGCCGGCATGTACACGCTTGCGGATCCTCCGGACGCCGTCTTCGCTTTTACCCCCGGCGCCAAGAATGTCTATCGTAAAAGAAGTTGTGAGAGCCGTCAAAGCGGAACCGGCCGTCGAATAAGCCGAAGATATAAGCCCTATGATAAAAAGAATACCTACGGCGACCGGGAAATAACCTCCCGTAGCTATCACGGGGAAAAGCTCATCGCTCCTTTCCGGCAGCGCGATATTACGTTCCGCAGCATAGATATAAAGCAATACGCCCAGCATAAGGAACAGCATATTGATGAAGAATTGCGAAACGGCGCTCGTTATCATATTCTTCTGCGAATCTTTAGAATTGCGGCAACTCAGATTCCGCTGCATCATATCCTGATCCAGACCCGTCATCGCTATCATCGTAAATATTCCGGCAAAAAACTGTTTGAAAAAAAACCTCTTATCATTGATGTCATCAAAGAAAAACATTTGCGACAAGTCACTGTTCCCTATTGCAGAGAACATACTCCCCAAACCGAAATGCAGATCGGAAGCGATGTAATAAATGCATAAAACAACGGAAACCACAAGGCAAAACGTCTTCAGGGAATCCGTCCAGATGAGCGATTTCACGCCGCTCCTGAAAGTGTATAACCAGACAAGCGCAACCGTACAAACCACATTGATTAAAAACGGCCAGCGCAACGGGCCGAAAACGAGCAGCTGCAACGTAAGGCAGACCAGAAACAAACGTACCGAAGCGCCGAGCATCTTCGATATAAAAAAGAACCATGCACCCGTCTTGTGCGAAGACATCCCGAAACGGCTTTCAAGATAACCGTATATGGATACAAGATTCATTTTATAAAAGAGCGGAACCAGGACGTAAGCGATGAGGAACTGCCCGGCGACAAACCCCAGTATCATTTGCAAATAGGCGAAACCGCTTGCCTGAACCATTCCGGGAACAGACACAAACGTCACGCCCGAAATGCTCGACCCGATCATGGCAAACGCAACCACAAACCAGGATGATTTACGGTTCCCGACAAAAAATCCCTCGTTATCACTTTTACGCCCCGCCATATACGAAACAAAAAACAATAACACAAAATAAGCAGCAATCGTTATCAAAACAGAAATCGGGTCCATCGGTCAATTTTTAAATTCGAATTTACAAAGATAATTCTTATTTTCATTTCGGAAAATGTTTTTTTACTTTATTTTGTTTTGTAGGTTGTTTTTACGTTTTTTAATATGCCTTTTATTTGGAGAAATAAAACAAAAACAATATCTTTGGCGGCAATAGAAACCTTATTATAATTACATGCATATGAAACTGATAGCAAAAAGCGGTTCAAGTAAAACGGAATGGGCGATTGTTGAAGGAAGACATTTGATTGATTCGGCAATCTCCGAAGGTATAAATCCTTTCTTTCAAAGCAGGAGGGAGATAAGCCGGAGCATACGGTTCGGGGTGCCGTCCGGTTTTTTCAAAAAGAAACTCGAACA
>JAISYY010000215.1 GCA_031269635.1 Tannerella sp.
AATAATGCTCTTTTTATGTTTATTGTTTATCTTTGCGAAATAATTAGAGGTGAAAATTAATCATTTAAAAACATATTCTATGAAACCTGTATTATCATTATTTATTACACTGGCAACAGGCTGTTTGTTCTATTCCTGCAAGCAGGCGGGGGAGATTACGCCTCCGGCCGATTTTGCCCCTTACATATCGGCATACACAGGAGGTCTGGTTTCTGCCGGTTCGGCGATCATTGTCACTTTGGTGGAAGAACAGCCCGAAGAGGTATGGACGAAAGAAGTTGACGGGAAATTATTCTCATTCTCGCCTTCCGTTAAGGGTAAGGCGCGCTGGCTGAATGCCAATACCGTTGAGTTTGTGCCGGAAGACGGAGCGTTACAAGCCGGCGCGACGTATCATGTGACGTTTGCCTTGGGCAAGGTCGTGCATGTGGAAAAGAAGTACGCCCGGTTTGATTTTTCATTCCGCGTGGAAGATCATACGTTTAAGGTGTTGACGAAACCTGCAGAAATTCAGCCTGACAATACGGTGACGGTGCGGGGAGAACTGACGTTCGGCAGGATGATGAATCTTGAAACCGTAAAGAAAATGGTAACGGCCCGGCTGGGAAAAAATGACGCCGAAGTGACGGTCGAAGGCCGGGATAACACCTGCGAATTTACCTTCTGTGCGAAAAACATCATGTGTACGGACGAAAATCAGCAACTGTTTTTTTCGATTGACGGTGCGGCGGGAAAAATAGACCGTAAGGAGACGGTTTCCGTGAATATACCGGCAAAGGATAAATTCAGGCTATATGAATATGAAATCGTCAGTTCGCCGGAATACGGGTTGAGGCTTGTTTTTTCCGGCCTTGTGTCCGAATCGCAGGATTTGAAAAGCATGATAACGCTCGGCACGATATCCGATTATACCGTGCAGGTACAGGCGAACCAGGTCATGCTTTATTTTACGCGGACATCGGGCATGGATAAGCTCGACGTAACCGTTCATCCCGGGTTGAAAAACCAAATGGGCGACGCGCTGGAGGAGATGAAAGAATTTACGTTATCCCTTGAGAGGCTGAAACCGCAGGTGGAAATACTGTCGTCAGGGACCATCATGCCAAATTCGGATCACCTGACGCTTCCTT
This sequence comes from Tannerella sp., assembly GCA_031269635.1. Classification (GTDB taxonomy): domain Bacteria; phylum Bacteroidota; class Bacteroidia; order Bacteroidales; family Tannerellaceae; genus Tannerella. Next base: position 1,131 of record JAISYY010000215.1, read on the forward strand.
TTCGCGCTGTCGCCCTTCATGCGGTAGATCTTAAGATTATCCGTATTTTTGAAAAAAACATCCTGATGTTCCTCCAGGATAATACATTGGAAGACAGAGCCTCTTACCAGTTACGCCGTGCGGGACGCCTTGTCTATAAAAAAACGCTTCGCCTCGATACGGATCCGGCCAAAGACATCTCCCTGTGGGAGAATTATTCCCTCGACCTGACGGGACTTGTCAAACAGCAACCGGGAGCTATTTACCGCATCGAACTGTCGTTCAGGCAGGAATATGCTTCGTATGAATGTGACGATGAAGCCGGACGCGAACGCGCCCTTGCCGGAGCCGTCGACCTGACATCCGGTGGGGAAGGCGCGGTAAGCGAAGCGGACGAAGCATACTGGGACAGGCCGGACGCATATTATTATGACGGATACGATTTGGAAATTGACTGGGATTCTTATGAATGGCAGGAGACGGATAATCCGTGTCACCCGACGTACTACATGCAGACGAAACGTAAAGCGGTAACGAATGTGCTGGCGTCTAATCTCGGCATGATTGCAAAAAGCAATGCCGGTCATACGGTTTGGGTGGCTGTGACCGGCCTTCTTGATACCGCGCCTGTTCAGGGCGCTAATGTGACTGCCTATAATTACCAGTTGCAGCCGGTAGGCGCAGGCGTTACGGACGAGAACGGGTTTGCGCTTTTATCGCTGAAAAATAAGCCTTTTATACTGGTCGCTTCGTCCGGTGAACAAAAAACGTATTTGCGAATGGCGGACGGCTACGAAAACATGTTGAGCCGTTTCGACGTTGGAGGCGTAGAACTGAAGAAAGGGCTTAAAGGATATATCTACGGCGAACGCGGGGTGTGGCGCCCCGGCGATACGTTGCATATCGCATTTATGCTCGAAGACCGCGGGAAAAAGATACCGGCCGGTCATCCCGTTACGTTCGAGGTCTATAATCCGCGCGGGCAGTTTTATAAGAAGATGGTTTCAACAACCGGGGCTGACGGGTTGTATTCGTTTGATATACCGACAAAAGCAGACGACCCGACGGGGCTGTGGAACGCTTATGTGAAAGTGGGAGGCGCTTCGTTTCATAAATCGTTGCGCATCGAAACGGTAAAGCCCAACCGCCTGAAAATTAATCTCGATTTGCCGGACGTCATCCATGCGTCGAAAGGCGCGACGCCCGTCGGGATCCATTCGCAATGGCTGACCGGCGCAACGGCGCGCAACCTTCATGCAAAAATGGAACTTGTACTGAACAGGACGTTGACGCAGTTCAAGGGATATGAACAATACATCTTCAATAATCCCGCAACCGCGTTTTCATCGAGTAAAACGGATATTTTCGACGGCAAACTGAATGAAAACGGCCATGTTGCGTTCGATATGAAAACACCTTCGGCGGCGAATGCTCCGGGCATGTTGCATGCGAACATCACGTGCCGCGTGTTTGAGCCGGGCGGCGATGCCAGCCTGTTCACCCGCACCGTTCCGTTCTCGCCATACACGTCGTATGTGGGCGTCAATTTCAATAAAAAACCGGACGACAACTATCTGTTTACCGACGAAGACCATATTTTCGATGTAGTAACGCTCAGCCCCGAAGGAAAGCCGGTGAACCGCAATAACCTGGAATTTAAAATCTACCGTATCGGATGGAGTTGGTGGTGGGAAAGCGAAAACGAATCCTTCGAATCGTATATCAACAATTCCAACTACACACCCCTGTATTCGGGCCGCATAAATACGGCCGGCGGAAAAGGGCAAATAAAATTCCGTATCAATTACCCGGACTGGGGACGCTATCTTGTGTTCGTCAAGGACGCGGAGAGCGGCCATGCTACCGGCGGGGCTGTCCTTGTCGACTGGCCTTCGTGGCGCGGCCGTTCAAATAAAAGCGACCCAAGCGGGATAAAGATGCTTTCGTTCTCCCTCGACAAGGAATCATACAATGCCGGCGAAGAAGTTGTTGTGACGATTCCGGCGACAGCTGCCGGCGGACGCGCTTTGGTCGCGTTCGAAAACGGCGCGGAAGTGCTGCATCGCGAATGGGTTAGCCTGACGGCCGGAAGCGACGCCAAATATACGTTTAAGGCAACGGAAAGTATGTCGCCGAATGTATATATACACATCTCACTGCTTCAGCCCCATGCGGCGACGGCCGATTTGCCGGTACGCATGTACGGCGTTATGCCCGTCTTCGTGTCAAATAAGGAATCGGTACTTACGCCGGTTATCACAATGCCCGGCGTGCTGAAACCGGAAACCGGATTCGAGGTGAAAGTGAAGGAAAAGGACGGGAAACCGATGAGCTACACGCTCGCCGTTGTTGACGAAGGATTGCTCGACCTGACCAATTTCCGGACGCCTGACCCGTGGAATGAGTTCTACGCCCGCGAAGCTTTGGGCATACGTACCTGGGATATGTTCGACTACGTTATGGGCGCCTATGCCGGGAAATACGGCTCTCTGTTCAGTATCGGAGGCGATACGGATTTGAATCCTGCGTCCGCTAAGGCGAACCGTTTCAA
>JAISYY010000135.1 GCA_031269635.1 Tannerella sp.
CTCACACGCGAGGAGTACCTGGAACATGCCTGGGACTGGACGCGAAAATACGGGGGGATTATCCTTGAACAGTTGAAAAAACTGGGCGCTTCGTGCGACTGGGACCGGACGTGTTTTACCATGGATGAGAAACGCTCGGCAAGTGTCCTGAAAGTTTTTGTCGACCTGTTTAATAAAGGGAAAATATACCGCGGCGTGCGAATGGTGAACTGGGATCCGAAGGCGCTCACCGCACTGTCGGACGAAGAAGGGATCTACAGGGAACAACAGGGGAAACTCTATTATTTGAAGTATAAAGTTGAAGGCGAAGACGGTTATGCCGTGGTCGCCACTACGCGCCCGGAAACGATTATGGGCGATACGGCGCTGTGTGTTAACCCGAACGATCCGAAAAACAGGCGCCTGCACGGGAAGAAAGTGATTGTGCCGCTGGTGAACCGCGCCGTGCCGGTTATCGAAGATGAGTATGTGGATATGGAATTTGGCACCGGATGCCTGAAGGTGACGCCTGCGCATGACGCGAACGATTATATGCTGGGGGAAAAATATAATCTTCCTTCGATAGATATTTTTAATGATAACGGAACGATCAGCGAGGCGGGGGAAATCTATGTCGGGATGGATCGTTTTGAGGTGCGCAAGCAGATTGTGCAGGATCTTGCGGCGGCCGGGCTGCTCGAAAAAGAGGAAGATTATACGAATAAGGTAGGATTCTCCGAAAGAACGGATGTCCCGATTGAGCCGAAACTGTCGATGCAGTGGTTCATGAAAATGGAAGCGATTGCAAAGCCGGCGCTGGAGGCCGTAATGGATGATACCATCAAGTTTTATCCCGCCAAGTTCAAGAATATGTACCGCCACTGGATGGAGAATATCAAGGACTGGTGCATCTCGCGCCAGTTGTGGTGGGGGCACCGTATCCCGGCTTATTACCTGCCGGAAGGAGGGTATGTGGTCGCCGAAACGGAGGAGGAAGCCTTGCGGCTTGCACGCGAAAAGTCGGGCAATCCGGATTTGACGGCCTGCGATTTGCGCCGGGATGAGGATTGCCTGGATACCTGGTTTTCCTCGTGGCTGTGGCCGATTTCCGTTTTCGACGGGATAAACCATCCGGATAATGAGGAAATAAACTATTACTACCCGACGAACGACCTGGTGACGGCGCCCGAAATTATTTTTTTCTGGGTAGCCCGCATGATCATGTCCGGTTACGAATATCGCAATAAGCCCTGTTTTTATAATGTATATTTTACAGGCATTGTCCGTGACAAACTGGGACGTAAAATGTCGAAATCGCTTGGCAACTCCCCTGACCCTATTCAATTAATGGACAAATACGGCGCGGACGGCGTTCGTATGGGGATGCTGCTTTCTTCCCCTGCCGGGAATGACCTGCCGTTTGACGAAGCCCTCTGTGAACAGGGACGCAATTTCAATAATAAGATATGGAACGCCCTTCGCTTAGTGAAAGGCTGGGCGGTCGCGGAGGATCTGCCGCAGCCGGATTCGGCGCTGGTGGCGATCCGGTGGTTTGACGCGCGATTGTCCGCCGCAATCGAACAGGTGGACGACGAACTGGACAAATACCGCATTTCGGAAGCGCTGATGACGGCTTATAAGTTGTTCCGGGATGAGTTTTCTTCGTGGTATCTCGAAATGGCCAAGCCCGCTTACCAACAGCCGGTAGATGCGGTAACATACAAGGCTACGCTTGCGTTTTTTGAGAAACTCACCCTGATGCTTCATCCCTTTATGCCGTTTATCACGGAAGAAGTATGGCAATCCATCTCCGAACGCAAGCCCGGCGAAAGTATCATGGTGATGCGGATGCCCGAGGCCGGCAATAAGGATGAAAAATTAGTCGCAGACTTTGAGGCCGTAAAACAGATTGTGGCAGGCGTCCGCTCCGTCCGCCTCGAACGGAATATACCGAACAGGGAAACGCTTGCGTTGAACATCGTTTCGGGTGAACACCGCACTGAATATGACACCGTGATAATGAAGATGTGTAACCTTGAAAACATCGTGCGTGCGGACAAAGATGCGGCGGCCGCCTCGTTTATGGTCGGGACTACCGAATATGCCGTCCCGCTCGGAGGCGCGATTGACATCGAGGACGAGACCGGGAAAATGGAACAGGAGATCGCCTACCTGGAAGGATTCCTCCGGTCGGTAATGAAAAAGCTCGGGAACGAAAAGTTCGTAGCGAACGCGAAGCCGGAAGTCGTCGCAAACGAACGGAAGAAACAGGCCGATGCGGAAAGCAAAATAAAAACATTGCGCGAAAGCGTCGCTAATTTAAAAGGCGGAGGCGGATAAATTGCTTGCTGGATTTATTTTATAAAAATAATAGAAACTGAATTATTAGTATGAACAAAAAAAAATTAACATCATGTCGGACAGAAGAAGTTTTTTGAAGAAGAGCATAGCAGGTCTTGCTATGTTGAGCGCTACTCCATTAGTAGGCGAACAGTTGACTGCCGGTGTAAAAGCGGCAGAAGTTGATCAGGCGATTAAACCCAAAAAAGCGAAAGCGGCGAACCCGTTCCAGTTGGGAATGGCGGGTTTTACGTGTGTGAATTTTGATCTGGAAACGACCTTGAAAACATTGAAAAGGCTGGACATCCACTATCTTTGCATTAAGGATTTTCATTTGCCGCTCAATGCTACGGACGGGGAAATAAAGGCTTTTCATGAGAAATGCGCCTCATACGACGTTACGGGATACGCCGTCGGGCCTATCTACATGAAAACGGAAGAGGAGGTGAACCGGGGCTTCGAATACGCCAAACGTGTCGGCGTAAAACTGATTGTCGGCGTCCCGAACTATGAATTGTTACCCTACGTTGACACGAAAGTGAAAGCGTATGATTTCCACTATGCCATCCATCTTCACGGACCGGACATCAAAACCTTCCCGGACGCCAAAGATGCGTGGGAAAACACCAAAAACCTCGACCCGCGCATGGGTATGTGCCTCGACATAGGCCACGACCTGCGGAACGGCTGCGACCCGGTGGCCGACCTGAAGAAATATCATACGCGCGTCTTCGACATGCACATCAAAGACGTCACGGATTCCACGAAAGCCGGGCACGGCATAGAGATCGGGCGCGGCAAGATCGACTTCCCGGCGCTTGTAAAGATGATGCGTAAGGTGAATTATACGGGAAAATGCAGTCTTGAGTATGAAAAGGATATGAAAGACCCGTTCCTCGGAATAGCCGAATCCATCGGATATTTTAAAGCCATAAGCGATTATGTTTAAATGAAACAAACCCGTTTTTTAGCAGTCATATTATTTCCGGCGGCTATATTTTTCTCGTGTAGCTCCGTCAGAAGTATAGAAATAGAAACGTATAACCCCGCGGCTATTACGTTTCCGCCGGGAATAAAGACGGTTATGATTGTCAATAATTCCGCGCAGCAGCCCGGCAATACGGGTCACCGGTATCTGTGCGCCGGGAAGGAGGACACGGTAATGCATGTACGGGCCGACAGTACGGCCTATACGTTCTGTTTGCGCCTGGGTGAAAGCATCGCGGCATCTCCTGTTTTTTATGACGTAAGGCTTTGTGAAGACACCTTGCGCCGGGATTCGGTTTTCTACGACAAGAGGCCGTTTTCGGCGCGCGACATACAGGCGCTTTGTGACGATTACGGCGTGGATGCCCTGATTTCGCTGGAAAAACTTGTCTTTTTGACGGAGACGCATGAGTCCGGATTAAATACTTATTTCCCCGAAACGTCTGTCCACGTAAACATCTTCGGCGAGTTAAGGGCGATGTGGCCGGGACAGAAAGAAGCGTATGTCTTTCCTTTTTCCGATTCCCTGAAATGGTTCTGGTCCGAAGATGATTATTTTGATTCGTATTATGCGAGGGATATTGAATCCGGCGTCCGGTATGCGATGCGTTACCTGTCGGCCGTTGCGGGCGAAAAGATGCATGTGAATTTTGTGCCGTACTGGTCTTATGACAGCCGGTGGTATTATACCGGCATATCTTCCGGATGGAAACGGGGGACGGCGTATGCCGCCGCCGCTAAATGGAGCGAGGCTGCCGGCATCTGGGAGGCGCTACTGCCCGGAACCGGCAAATGGAGGCCGAAAGCCTGTTTATTGTCCAATCTTGCATTATGCAATGAAATTGCCGGGGACTTTGGGAAGGCGATCGGATATGCGGAAGAATCCTGCCGGCTTTTCGAAGAAAATGCGGGCGAAGATGACGGTTACACAAAACTGCAGAAAAAATACCTGGACGTCCTTAGGGAACGGGCTGGAAATGACA
>JAISYY010000170.1 GCA_031269635.1 Tannerella sp.
TCATATTTTTTATGCATATCCCAGTAAATGTTATTTATTCGTATGTGATTTTCCTGTTTTACCCAATCAAAAATATCATATACCATAAAATTCAGGCGCAAGGTATTATCAAAAAATGACTTCCGGAACCCCGCATCGATCTGTTGCCAGCTCTCTACTTCATAAAACGTTTCCTGTGCATCGCTCTGATAACGGAGATTGCACGAGAGCACAACGCCGAACGGCAACGTAAAATCGTTATATGCCCTGAAAAAGTAATTAACCCGGTTATATGCAATTTCCTGTCCGTCGTAGTTTGCAGAGAAAAAAGGCTTGCTCAGTCCCGCCGTGTAGTTCGGCTGCCAGAATGCGATTTTATGATTGAAGTTGAGCGTTGCGTTTAATTCCTCGCACTTCGGGAAATTGGCGTATGTACTCAGGATTGCATTCGTATTATCGCCCTGCTCTTTAAAGAAAGGTAATACGATATTCTTCAAATACGCATATCCCAGGTTCAAATAAAACATCTTTACCCTTGCCTGGAAATTCGCGTCATAAATATTGGTTTTGTTCAAATAAGGGTCGCCCCTTTGGAAAACAAAGCGGTTGATGTAAACCACGTTGCCGTTTAACTGGCTGAAACCCGGACGCTGGGTGCGTTTGTTGAATGTCAGGCTTAAATCCACGTTCTTTAGCGGCTTTGAAATGGAAATATTCGGATACCAGTCGCCGTATGTACGGTCTATGATTACCGTTCTAAGCACGTCTTCCGTGTACTGCTCGGATGTAAATTCGTACCGCAGTCCCGCCGCGATGTTTATGTCCGCAATCTTGTGCGAGTAGCTTGCAAAGGCTGCCGCTTTCTGCTCCGTATTGGTAAATTCGGTGTTATTCGAAATGCCGCTGCTGCGCACAAAGCCGCTGCCTGTAATGTTGTTGTATTCGCCGCCAAACCCAACGATCCCGATACCGGATTTCCAACTGCCGGTCAGTTTGCCCGCATACAAATCGTAGTCGGTTTGGTTAAAAATTTCCACAACATTTGTCTGGGCAGAATTAACGATTTCGTTTGAACGTTGGTTTCTGTCATCGTGATTCCTCAAGTAATCAAAATCAAAGCGGAGCGAAAACCGCTCGCTGAAATCGCCGTTGTAGAAGGCATTGGCCAGGTGTTGATAGTCATAGTCCTTCGTCAATGCCTTCGACTGCGACGTTTCGTGCAAAACCCCGTTTAGATGCGTTGTGGTATTGATCAACGTGATGTCATTGTCCTTTCCCGTATAGAATTGATACTGTCCGCCGAGGGCGTGTTTGCCGTTCAGCGAGTAATCCAGACCGGCAGAAACCTGCTGCGAATTATCGGAGAAATGATAACCCGGCAAATACATGCGATGCTGCCACACGCAGTCTGCATTTTTCAGTATGGCATAATGATCTTCGGTTGCTTCCTGTTTGTTGTAATTATGAAGGTAGGTAGCAAACAGATTCAATTTCTCCCGGGCATAGGAGATACTGAGATTTTCGTTGTTGCCCAGGTAACGGCCCTGCCTGAAGCGTTCCGTCGCCTGTGCCGAAAAGCCGCCCATCCGGCTTTTGGTTTTGATGAGCAAAACGGCGCGGCCTTCGGCGTCGTATGTTGCCCCGGGAGCGGTAATCAGTTCCACCGTGGATATTTCCGATGATTCCAGCCGTTCCAGTTCCTGCATGTCGCGCACCTTGCGGTTGTTGATATACACAAGGGGAGCGCCTTTACCGAAAACCGTTATCTTGCCGTTGCCGGCAACGACGCCCGGCATCCGTTGCAACACGTCGTTTGCAGTACCTACCGAACTCAGCAACGTTGTGGATACGTTGGCCACAATTCCGCCGTTGACGCCGGTACAGAACGTGGGAATTTTAGCCGAAACAAGCACTTCGCCCAGGACATTCGATTCCGTCAACCGAATATCGGCCAAATCAACCGCACCGGCAGATATATCTACCGGAACAAACCTGTTTTCATAACCAACAAACGACACTTTCAGCAGATACATGCCACTATCCACACTGTCGAACCGGAAAAGTCCGTCTTTACTGCTGGTCGTCCCGTCAACGAAGGCAGAATCCGGCAACGACAACAACAGTACGTTGGCATACTCCAGAGGCGTTTCTGCCGTACTCTCAATTATCCTTCCCGAAACGGGAACGGCGGCCTGCGCCGTAAAGACAAACATTGAGAAGACAATGACTGCTGCAGTTACTACGTTCTTAATTACCACAATTCCTCCTCTGTTTTTGTGATAGCTTCTTCCGGTACGGGATTTCCTCCCGTACTTCCGTGTAACAGTTCCATTCCAAAGGTGTCAGACATAATCATATCCGACCTGACGGCTTCACAGCGTGCCATGTCTTTTTTCCCGTTTCCTGCCATAAGCCGGCTGTTGACAGGCAGCACAATTGCAATACCAATCGCCACTATGGAAAGCTCGCGTAAATATTTCACGATTTTTCCTCCAGGAATTTTTACCTTCATCTTGCTTATATTTTATGTATAAAAAAATTATTCCAAACCGCAATATTTAGAGTTTTTTTCTCATTCATAATACCCGTACAGATTCTACCTGCATTACCCTCCTTTAAAAAAAATCATTCATATCATGCCTGATTTTATTTTCGCCGCAAAGGTAGCCAAAAAAGAATCAATTACGAACTAAAAGAAGTTGATTTTCAAATTTTATTAAGAAAAAAGCCCTTTTTCGCCCCTAAAGAACGTACAATGCAATCCGGGGATTCAACGAGACTGTTACAAAATCCTCCATTCCGTCTTAATTTGCGAAAATCCGTGTCAATCTGCGGACAATTATTTTCCACCTGCGATACCCAGCTACTGTTCCAGTACACAAGACAATACCCAGTCCCTTTCATCAGGTTTCGGAGGGATTTCCCATACGCCGCTGCTGTCGGGTTTCACCGCACCGATGTCGCGATATTCGCCGGTTTCCGGGTCGTACCACCGGGCGGTATAGGTCTTTTCCGAGTGCATCTGCCGGAAATGGCCGGTCGTCCGGTCGGGATGGTAGAAGTAGCAGACGTATGCGTCGCTGTCCAAGGTAGCAAGCGCGTAGAAAGCGCCGGGGAAACTGCCCCACTGCGGGTCACCGAACCGGGGTGTCAGTTTCCACCATTCCATGCTTTCCAGGAAACGGCGCATGTGAATACCGAGCTGTTCGGCTGCGGGCAGAAGCAAGGCCCGGTCCCACGTCATCCGTTTTACCTCCCTGGTCAGTTCGCTGTCTGTGTCGCGGTCCAGGTCATAGGCTCCGGCCAGGTCGTCGGGATAGCGGTTGATGATCAGCCAGATGCCCGCCGCACCGTATCCGTATCCGGCCATTCCGTTCAGGAAAGCCGTCCAGCCCTGCATACGGGCGCCGAACGTGTTCGTCCAGAAATGGTCGTAATGACCTTCGTAATTGACGGTGGGTTTCGTCACGTCGCTGTTCCAGAAGTTTTCAGGCACACGGAAGTCGAATTGTTCCTTTTTAGCGGGCGACCACTGGCAGGCATACCAGTTGTGTCCGTCGAGGTACTTGAAGGAAGAGTTGGAGGCAATGGTGCCGTGTCCGTCTTCCGGCGCCGTACCCGAAGCATATTCCATGTGCGCCGACAGGGGGTGATGGTATGCGTCGTAGCGGTGCAGGGCCTCCAGTACGGTTTTCCACGGGTTGGTTCCGGCATCGAAGGCTTTCTGATTCCCTTCCCTGTCAAAATAAAAATCATTGTCACACTCCTGGGCGCAAGTCCACAGTACCGGCCAGGCTCCGTAGCGGGCTACCCAGTAGCGGGCGAGCTTTTCGAGATATTCCCCGGAATAGGCATCTTTCTTCCCGGCGAGTTCGTCGGCGAAAAAGAGCTGGGCGTTGGCATGCAACATGCCGCGGTCGGCTAAGTAGCGGAATTTCCGGTCCAGGTTGGCAAACCCATCGAGGTCGCCGGCGTCGAAGGCGGTCAAATCATAGATCCGGTCCTGCCCGGTGGCGTTAGCCCACTGGATGGGTTCCGACTGATAGACCGTGAATCCCTGGCGGATACGTGTATCCACGATGTGCCTGAACTGGGATGCGACGCCCGGCACGCCGGACGAGGCAAAGGCTTCGAAAGGCATGCTCCAGTGCGTATCGCCGAGATAGAAAAACGGCGTTCCGTCGTCGTAGGTAAAGTAGCGCCTGTTGTCGCTAACCTTCAGGAAGCCGTGCCGGTAGATGGCCAGTTCGCCCGTATAGCGGTTGGAGCCGACCGTTCCGCGGAGGCCGTCCAGCGCCGGGTCGTCCGCACAGGCGGTCGTGTACGTCCAACGTCCGGTTCGGGTGGGGGCAAAGCGGATGATAAACGTGTCTCCGCCGTTCCAGAAAGCCGGCCGCCGGATTTCCGTTCCGTCGTCGTGGGTGAAAACCGCATCCATCTCGCACTGTGCTTCCCCGGTCAGGGGACGGTCATACGTCTTTCCGGCGTGGAACACCAGTTCCGCACAATGCCATACCGGTACGATGACATCCGCGCTTCCGGGCGGTACATCTTCATAGCGTCTGTCCCTGCCGCCGCATGAAACAAGAAATAAATACATACACTGGATACAGATAATCATCCGTTTACTTTTAGCTGGTAACAATAATACTAAAATTTTTTCTTTCATCATATTCCTGATATTTGGTTAAACTTCGTGCAAAGTAACGTATTATTACTGAATATATTTGTATCTTTAGTCAAAATATTTGCCTTTTTTTTATTAATACAATGCGAGGCTTGTTTATTCGCTGATTGAATGTTAAGCGTTGAAAACTACTTCATCCCGGATACTCCTACGCCTTTTCCTTATCGCCGGTTTGTTGATAGATTTTTTTCAAAAATAACTATTTTCTTTACAAGCATATTCAATTGTTTTCCCGGAAATCCTGTATAGTTTTTTGAAAATCCGGGGAAATTATACGGAAACTCTGGGGAACTCCCTGGAAATTACGGAAAGGAAAGAATAATAATATAGATAGAATTGATATATAAACA
>JAISYY010000186.1 GCA_031269635.1 Tannerella sp.
GTCCGGCTGTATAATCGTGAATAACAGCGTATTTGTGTCCATTTCCGGGGCATTATTGCCTGCCGCCGGCGCGAATGATACGGGCAATCCGTCCGGAAATACATCCGGATTCCGGCAAATATACACTTTTTTTATTTGTTTTATACTTTACAGTCCCTTGCGTTTTGCTTCGTCCCAGACGGCGTCCATTTCGGCAAGGGACATTTCTTTTAACGAACGTCCTTTTTTGACAGCCTGCGCCTCAAGATAATTAAAGCGGCGTATGAACTTCTGACTGGTAAGTTCAAGTGCATTATCGGGATTGATGTTATAAAGACGCGCGGCGTTAATGATGCTGAACAGAAAATCACCAAATTCGGCCTCTTTCTTTTCATCATTCATAACATCAACTTCATGACGAAGTTCCGACAGTTCCTCTTCCACTTTGTCCCATACCTGTTCGCGCTTTTCCCAGTCAAAACCTGCGTTACGCGCTTTCTCCTGGATACGTTGCGCTTTTACTACGGACGGAAGGGCGGACGGCACACCTTCAAGAACCGTCTTATTCCCTCCTTTCTCTTTTAATTTAAGCTGTTCCCAGTTCTGCTCCACCTTCCCGGCAGTGTTCGCCTGTACGTCGCCGAAAACATGCGGATGCCGGTAAACAAGTTTATCACAAAGTGCGTCGCACACATCTTTTATATCAAAAAAATCTTTTTCCGAACCGATCTTTGCATAAAAGACAATATGAAGCAGCAGGTCGCCCAGTTCCTTTTTTATCTCCGTCTGATCTCCACGTATAAGCGCATCGCTCAGCTCATACGTCTCTTCGATTGTATTCGTACGAAGACTCTCGTTCGTCTGCTTCCTGTCCCACGGACATTTCGCGCGAAGCTCGTCCATGATATCCAGCAAGCGGCCGAAAGCCTCCATTTGTTCTTTTCTTGTACTCATTGTTCTGTTTTTATACGATACTGTTTTTTACCGTTCTCAAGAAAACGTATATATTTTGAAACATTCTCATTATATGCATACGAAGACGACAACGGACGTCCTTCGTTATCAAGAAGAATATAATAAGGCTGCGCATTGGCGCCGAATTTACTGCGTTGCAGATAGCTCCACTTGTCCCCTACCGTTCTTAACACGCCGGCTTTCCCGTTTTCTTCTATTTCGAGAGGAGCCGGAAGTTTCGTCTTGTCGTCAACCATGAGGGTTATCAGCACAAAATCTTTTTCTATCAGTTGTTTTACATGCGGATCCGTCCATACCGAAGATTCCATTTTACGGCAATTCACACATCCGTAACCAGAGAAATCAATCATTACGGGTTTTTGCGCTTTGGCGGCATATTCCATTCCCGCCTCATAATCATCAAACCGGGCGTGCACTTCGTCTTCATACAGGTTGAAATCCTGCGTAAACAGGGGAGGCGTAAAAGCGCTTATCGCTTTCAGCGGCGCACCCCAGAGACCCGGTATCATATAAACGGCAAAAGCAAACGATACGATGGAGAGGAACAGGCGCGTTACGGATACATATTTCAACTCGGAATCATGCCTGAAACGAATCTTTCCAAGAAGATAAAATCCGAGCAAAACAAATATGACAATCCAGAGAACAATAAAAACTTCCCGGTCCAGGATCCGCCATTTATAGGCCAAATCCGCCACAGACAGGAATTTAAGCGCCAGAGCCAGCTCCAGGAAACCAAGCGTCACCTTAACGGCGTTCAACCATCCTCCCGACTTCGGCATGTTCTGAAGCATATTCGGAAAGACGGCAAACAGGGCAAACGGTATGGCAAGCGCCAAAGCAAAACCGAACATTCCGATTGCAGGACCGGACGTATTTCCCTGCGAAGCCGCTTCTACGAGCAATGTTCCGATAATCGGCCCGGTACATGAAAACGAAACAAGCACAAGCGTAAACGCCATGAAGAACAGGCTCATAAACCCGGTCGTCGTATCCGCTTTGCTGTCCATCTTATTCGTCCACGATGACGGCAATACCAACTCAAAGGCGCCGAAAAACGATATGGCAAAGAATATCAGCAAAAGAAAAAATATAATATTAAAAACGGCATTTGTCGACAGGTTGTTTAATGCGCTTGCCCCGAATATGCCGGTAATAAGCAATCCCATGGCCAGATAAATCACGATGATTGATATGCCGTAAAGCACAGCGTCGCTTACCGCCTTTTTCCGGCTCTTGGTTCGTTTAAGGAAAAAACTGACGGTCATGGGAATCATCGGCCATACGCAAGGCGTAAGCAAGGCCAGTAAACCGCCTAAAAAACCGGCGATAAAAATATAAATAAACGAACGATCGGACGTCGAGGTTGTCGCATCGCCCAACGCTTTCAGTTCGTCAATCACAGGCGTCCACAAGGAGACATCTTTCCGATCACCGGCAGTATCGGACAAAACCGGAACGCGCGAAGTTTTTCTTCCGGCAGCAGACGGGTTGACGGATGCCGTCGCCGCCACAGTCACTTCTTCGGAAATTTCAGCCGCGCCGCCGGCAGGGATACTGTCTTCGGTATCATCCGTACCGTCCGGCAGGGAATCGTCCGGTTCCGCCACGTCCGATCCTGCTTCCGGAATATTTTTAATATCCTTCCTGCCGAACGAGAACGGCACACGTGTCGGCGGAAGACATGTCTCATTATTGCATACCA
>JAISYY010000227.1 GCA_031269635.1 Tannerella sp.
CATGGCCCCCAAAAAAAAGAAAAAAATCAATTTGCAGGCACAGCAGAAACTGCACGTTGCGCAACACAGGAAACTGTTCATGGAACGGTTGCGTAAAATCTGTACGCTTATCGGCGACGGCGAACCCCTGTTCGACCTGCTGCCCCCGTACCTGCGCAAAATCGTCTATGCGAACCGCAGCGCCATGATCAAAATCAAGGTGGAAGAGAGCGCGAAAATCACCAAACGGTTCGTCCGGATTATGTACGGCTACATCGAAGAGGACATAAAAACCGATATGCTGGATCTGATGATCCCCGGAAAAGACAAGCAGGTCACCCTCGTGGATTACTTCCAACTGCTGCTCCCGCTTGAATATGTACTGACGACCGGCCCCGGATTCGTTGGGAAGGAAAAATTCGACGCCTTTTGCCTCAACCACGAAAAACGGTTCGACAAGTACTACGGAGCGCTCGGAAAGATCATCCACAGTACCTGCTATACCTGCTGCGACTTGGGCAAACGGGCGCTGTATACCTTTTCGTTCGAGGTGGGCCGCGTACCGTTCTTCTTCAATCACCAGCCCTATACCTGCGGCATGTTCTATCAGACCGTCACGCTGGGCCTCTATCCCCTGGACGTACGCTATGTCACAATACAGGGCGGTAACCGCCCGGTCGTACAGGTCGGCGTTATCAGGCACAGCAGTAACAAATCCACCCTCATACCGACCACGGTACCGCTGGCGCGGTTGCATGTAAATAGCCCGGACGGACAGGCGGAAATCCCCGTCTATGTCCAGCAGCACGCCGTCGATCGCACCATGCAGCGTGCCTGCTGCCTCTATCCCGGCTCTGTCATCACACTCATCAACGATGCGTTCTCCGAAAAATACAAAATCATCCGCGAAGGCAACCGCTACCTCGTCGAATCGTATGGTAACGATGTAAAAATAGGCTATTTCGTCGGCATGATCATTGACGGGATTTTCGTGATCCTCACCTTCCTCCTCATTACGCACAACAGTACGCCCGAAGGACGGAAACTTGCCGAACTCACCGGACTGCAACGGGAAGACCTCTCCTTCCTCGCCATCGACGACCTCAAGACGCTCGCCAATTCGGACATCCGCACGGACGAACGCATCGCAAAGATTTTCACCGAAGCCGGCTGCGGGTCTATCCTCGATATGAATTTCCGGCTGAACGTCACCGGCGAATTCCAGTGGCTTCGCGACGAGGCCAGGCAGAACTCCGAACTCTCGAAACTGATCGCCGAATACATCCGGCTGGGCGATACCGACAAGGAATATTTCGAGAACGAATGAAGCGCCCGGCAGCGGCGCCGTCAATGGGCAATCTCGTCCGCCGGTTTTGGCAGGGGGAAGCGGTTCCCGCCGGAGAATTTAATGTCCACGCCCTTGCTGTTCTTTGCAACAGCCACGATCGCGGCGCTTGTCACGCGGATTCTTCCGTTCACAAATTCCGGGATATTGTATGACTTCATGCATTTCCGGTAGTGCTCCGTATCTTTCTGCGGCAGCAGGAACGGTTTACGGGCTTTCCCGTTTTCGTCGATGTATGAGAAATAGGGTTGCGTGTACAGGCCGTCCGTGCGGCGGCTGCTGAAGACGATCCACCGGCTGTTGCTGCTCCATGAATGATAACTCTCCGCATACTCGCTGTTGGCCTCGTGAAGCGGACTGCACGCGTTTGTTTCCAGGTTGATCAGATACAAATCCGCATCGTTGTGCCATATAAAAAAATTACCGTATGAAGAGAGCGTGTACAACAAAAATTTCCCGTCGGGAGAAACACGCGGGAGCGACGCGCTTTTGCCCGTCACGCCTGCATTATGCAACGTATCTACCGTCTCCCCGAACGTTCCCCGCCCGGGGTCGAACGGTATGGAGCACAGGCTGTACTTCACCTTTTCAAAACCGTCCGGCAGTTCCTGTATGCCGGCCGTGCAGAAATACAACGTCCTGCCGTCCGGCGAAAAGGTGGCAAAAGTTTCGTAGCGCTGTTCCGAAAAAAGATGTTGCGAAGTGATGAGTTCTTTCCTTTCCACATCGTAAACGACCACATCCGACGCCAGGTCGAAGACCTCGATCCGGTTCGGGTCGTTCATGTGGAAAGCCTGTTTCGTATCGTTCACCGTAAACGCCACGTATTTCCCGGACGGGTGCCACGAGGGATAGACCAGCGCCGATACGGTATGGCCGGTCTTTGTATTCAGCTTTTCTATCCGTTCGCCGTCGGTTATATATGTGCCGGGATACGTCTTGCGCATGTGGAACAGCATCCTGTCCGGGTCGCGGTTGCAAAAAGAATGGCAGTTCATGCAGTTGCCGCCGGTCATTTTATTTTCTATCACGGCAGATTGCCTGTAACAGTCAAGTTGCCTCTGGTAGATGCCCATTTCGTTCCACAACGTATAGCCGGGGTCGATAAGCCTGTATGCAATATACGGGTCAACCGGTTCGTTCGCTACATGCCAGTAAAAAGGGCGGTAGCTTTTCCATTCGTTGCCGTTTTTCACGCACACCGTCACTTTCAGGCTTCCGCCTTTCGCTTCTTTCAGCAAATCCCGCCATTCCGTGCGGGGAATGTCGAACGACCCTTTCCGGCCTTTCACCGTCGTTTTCCTGTGCCCGGATTCTAAAAAAAGAACGGAACCGGCGGAGTAATCCCCGCCTGAAAGCTTAAAATTAAGCGGTGCGATATTCTCCGGTATTGTCACATCCCGGTAATCGGGGAAAATACCGGGAACATCATCTATTACGCCGGTAACCCGGACCGGCTTTGTGCATCCTGCAAAAATCAGGACCATAAACAGGTAAAGCAGTTTCATTTTCATCTTTTTACTTAAACATATAATAATACCAGTAGGTGTCGCCGAAAGACCTTTTTACGTAATCGGACAGGCGCGGCCGGTCTTTGTTTGCCAGGATAAACTCCCTGTAGTGCCGGAATCGTGTGATAACCGGTTGTGAAACGCCTTTTTCCTTCCATACCTCCGGCCCTTTGCCCTCATTGACAATGATAACCGCCTCCTGGAACGATACGGGAAGCGACGGAAGCGCCTCCGTCCCGTAATATTCCTCCAGGAAACGGCCGAAAAGTTCCAGGTTTTTCGCCAGGAGATACATGGCTCCCGTATATTCTGCGGGATTCCTGTTTTCGGGATTCCGGACGGACAGGCTCATCAGTTCCCTGTCCGACGGTTGATCCGAAAACAAAAAGTTGTCCGCAGGCAGGGATTTTCGCCGCATACCGTATTCCCGGTTTTTATTCACCTCGTCATCGTTATACAGGTATTTACGCATTTCCTTTGCCCAGCCGCCGTAGGCAAATGTTTTCTCCAGCATACCGATGTATTTTTCCGCCACAGCATAAGCGCCGTTAATCAGGTTTGTTTCGACAAGGCGTTGCAACATGCGGCCGGTCCGGTTGCCGGGCGAACTCACATTTGCCTCGAACGCCATGTTTTGGGCAGCCCCGGTATGGCCGATCACATAATAAATATCACTCAGCAACAGCGCCGTCGTTTGGGAATAATTCATCGGTATCAGGAGGGACTGCGGCCCTTTCTGGTCGAACGCAAACATCCGGTCGGCAAGTTCGCCTTTCTCGGCAAGCGTAAGGTTCAGTAAGCATAGGTATAAATAGTTTGAAATGTTCCCCTGGTTCATCTCCAGGATTTTATCAAACTGTTTTGTCCTGTAATAATATTCCATTTCCTTGTATTTCATGGCGCGGAAGTGTCCGTATGCCTTGACGCCGGAAACAAATATCAATCCGGCCGCCAGCACCTGTATGACCAGGCCGGCCGTTTTGCGTTTTCCCGCCGGCGCTTTCTTTGGGCGCAGGATACATGTCGCCGCGATAATCAACAGTAGCAGCGCCCACGGCAAATAAATCTTAAAGCCGGAAGGAACCAGTGATTTGTGATAATACATGTCGGGAAGGAATGTAAAGCGATACTCTCCGGCATAAGCATACCTTACGCTCAAAAACGCCAGCAGGAACGCTTCTGCGCAGGGAATAAGGAACAGGTATGCACGCGGAGACTTTGAAAACAGCTCTTTGGTGAACACGGATAACGCAAACAAAACCGCGACAGAGCCGCCCAACCGGAAAAGAACAAACGTCGCGATGACGGCATACGCCTCTTTCAGCCACACGCTGCGCAATTTCACGTACACGGCAAGCAATAACAAAACCAGCATATAGGCAATCGTCCCCTGCATGAAATAATTGAAGTCAAAATGGAGGAAAAGCAGGCTGAACACCGGCAACAGCGAGAAAAAATACGCAAAGGAAGAATCCCTGTCCATACGCTTTACCAGCAGAAAGGCAAGTAAGCCCGTAACCGTCAGCACGGCAGACGTGATGAACGCCCCGGCATAGGGACAGATAAAAAACTGGACAAGAAATTCGTATGCAAGCAGACAGAATCCGCCGGTTTTCCCAAGCGCCGGGAAAATATACGCGCCGTCATACAAAAACAGTTGGTACTGCTCTATATGATAAAAATGAAACTTGAATACCGCTTGCAGAAAACCCGATAATACAAGCCACAATAAAAAGTAAAATAACAAATACGCCTTCTTATGCCACACTATTGAAAAATTTTATGTATTTACCTGCAAATATAAGAACAATAAACAAACTGTCAAATTCATGCAATCCGTACCGCGTTCCGTCACGGTTCGCGGGATACCGGCGCGTCAAAGCAAGTCAGCCGCCAGTTCCGCCAGTTCGCTGCGTTCGCCTTTGACGAGGTTGACATGCGCAAAAAGCTTCTGTCCCTTC
>JAISYY010000288.1 GCA_031269635.1 Tannerella sp.
TCCAGGAAATGGCGTAAGGCGCCTGTGCCGGAATGTTTTCCGAAGAGGGTGCGGAAACTTTCGCGACCGACGTCCCGGCCGTCGAAGGGCTGGAAGGATAGCGTGTCGGCAAGCGTGCATTTGGCGTGTATTCCGGATTCGTGACTGAAGGCCATTTCGCCGCAAACGGGTTTGCTCTTGGCAAGGGGTCTTCCCGATACTTCCGAGACGTATTTGCATAAAGGGTATAATGACGGGAAATGGTAGCCGGTTTCCTCGCCGGAGAGTTTGAGCGACATCAGGATTTCTTCCAGCGCTGCGTTTCCGGCCCTTTCGCCCAGTCCGTTTACCGTCAGGCTGAGGCTTGATGCGCCGGACTGCCATGCGGTGTATGCGTTGGCGGTTGCCATGCCCAGGTCATTGTGGGCGTGGAAGTCTATTTCCGTATGGGGATAGCGGTTTTTTATGCCGGTTATCAGCCCGGCGGTTTTTAACGGTGTTAATATGCCTACCGTATCGGCTATGCGAATGCGGGGAATGTCCAGCCCGGCGGCGGCATCCATAAACCGGAAAATCCGCTCCGTGTCGCAGCGCGAGGCATCCTGAGCGCCTATACTGACGTAGTGGAAATAGTGCCCGGCCTGTTCTGCGACTTCCGGGAGGGTGTCGTCCACCCATTGAAGGTTTTTACCCATTGCCGACAACTGAACGCCGGACAGCGGAAAGGCGATATGTATGCCTTCCGCTTCCGTACGTTTCGCCCGTTCGATGTCTTCCGGCAAAGCGCGGCTCCACACCGAGATGCGTGCTTTCAGATGCAGACGGGCAATCCGGCGGATGGTTTCCGTTTCGTCCGTTCCCATTGCCGGCGTGCCGGCCTCCATCTCGTCAATGCCCGTTTCATCCAGCATTTGGGCTATTTTCATTTTTTCCTTACGGGAAAAAGATACGCCAGGCGCCTGTTCTCCGTCGCGGAGAGTGGAATCTATTATCCATACCCTGCTCATGTTATCAAGTATTCTTCTTTAGATTCCCCTTCTTCCAGGGCGTCCAGAATTTCATCTACCCGGTCTTCGGTCACGCCTCCGTACCAGTAATTATTGGGCTGTACGACAACGATGGGGCCTTGACTGCATACGCTCAAGCAGGCTGTCGTTGTGACTACGGCATCTATTCCCCGGTCGGCACATTCTTCCGTGATGTACTGCACCAGCGATGTGGCGCCCTGTCTGTTGCATGCTCCCTGAGCATCTCCCGCGACTCTGTATGAATTGCATACGAGAATCATATAATCCGGCTTCTTCATCTCTTTCTTTTTTTTAGTTATGGGATGCGGAATAAATAACGTGTAAAAGTTTACCGGATTGTTTCAGGCTTTGCCTTCGCAACGACGCGGCAGATACTTTCGTCTTTGCGAATCCGCAGCGTGAAGCCATCCGGGTAACGATTACAGTTTGTTTATTTCGCATCATTCTATGATATGTAATAATAAAAAATTTAATATATCTATCTCGTTTGAATACTTTCAAAACAGGTTTTGAAACTTTAGGGATATTTTCCCGTATTTACGGGAAGTTTTCCCAGATTTTGGGGAAGTTTCCCGGAGCTTTCAGGGAGTTCCCCGGAACTTTCAGGGAGTTCCCCGGAGCTTCCGGGGGGTTCCACCAAATTTCTAAAACATATTTATAAACCTTACGCATTGAACATTTTCTTTTCCGGTTTCTTATTACTGTAAACAACTTTACCCGCACCCCGCTCCCGTTCCGCGACAGGATTCGCCGCAGCGGGTGTAATCGCTGCGGCAAAGCGTTTTGATGGGCTGGTTCAGGTAGACGGCATCCAGTCCGGCGTCAATCAGGCCGCTCATTTGGATGACTTTCACCCCGTTCTCGTGGAGTACGCGCATCGGCGTCTCCCCGATACCGCCTACGAGTATCGCCCGGCAGTCGATGAGCGTCCGGGTGGCCAGGGCACGCCAGCGTTCCATGCCGCCGCCTTCGGGTGGCGTATTGCGCGTTTCGACAAAATGATAGCCGTTGCGGGACTGCTCAAATATGTACACTTTACGGGCTTCCCCCAGGTGAAGGTTCACGAGCAGTCCTTCGTTGCTTGCCACGGCGACCCTTGTGCGTCCTTCCCCCCGGTTTACAACCAATGTCGAAAACTGACCGATCATATTCATCATCTCCGTATTGTCATGACCGATCAGTCCGGCAGCATCGGCGCGGCAACGGGCGCAGTGCGTCATGGGCTTGATGTGGGCGGAGATACGGGATTTTAACTGTTTCATCAGTTCCTTCGACGGCTCTTCCAGGTGCTCAAACTCCGTATTTTCGACCGGATACAAGGGGACGCAATTCATCGTATCGGCGCCCAGGGAAGCTACTTTAGCGGCAATTTCCTCCACCTCCGTCTCGTTGACGCCCGGACATACAACCGTATTTATTTTCACCGTAATCCCTTTTTCCTTGAGCAACCCGATGCATCTCAACTGCTGCCCGAGCAGGACGCGCCCGGCCTCCTCCCCGCGGTACACGCGGCGATTGTAGCGAACCCAGCGATATATCTTCGCCAGGGTTTCGGGCTTCAGCGAGTTGACCGTCACGGTCACATGCGAGACGCCCGCCCCGGCTATTTCGCCGACGTAAGGCGCCAGGTCGAGGCCGTTGGTCGACAGGCAGAACAACATGCCGGGGAACGCCTGCCCGGCAAGTTTCAGCGTCGCGAGGGTCTCCTCCGGGTTGGCGAACGGGTCGCCCGGCCCCGCGATCCCGATAACGCTTATCGCGGGCATCTTTTCGCACAGGGCTTTCAGGTAATGAACCGCCTGCAGGGGCGACAGAACCGCACTGCATACACCGGGACGGCTTTCGTTGCAACAGTCATACCGGCGGTTGCAGTAACTGCACTGTATGTTGCATTTCGGCGCTACCGGCAAATGAACCCGTGCGTATTTCTGTTTAGCCTCCGCATTAAAACAGGGATGTCTGGATAAATCTTTCATTGCCGGCTACATTTGAAGTTCAACTTTTTCTTCCGGGCATGTCCTGTCCTGGTGGTCGAGTAATTTCTCCAGAATCCTGACGGCCAGACCGGTTGACCCGGTGTATCCCACGTGCGGGAAATAGTTGTTGCCCGGACGGTCGATGACCGGGAAACCCAGCCGTACAAAGGGAATATTCTCGTCGCGTGCGATGTATTTACCGTAGGTATTGCCAATCAGCAAATCCACCGGCTCCTGCTTTATCCACTGGTGCAACTGGAACATATCCGCCCGCTCGCCGCTTTTGAATTTGGCTTCCGGCACGGTATCCGCCAACATGCGCGTCATTTCTTCCTCGAAATGTTTTCCCGGCGTCCCGGTAACGATATAGACCGGTTTCATGTCGAGGGTGAGGAGAAATTCCGTCAGCGGAATCAGCGTATCGGGGTCGCCGAACAGGGCTACGCGCTTCCGCCAGAAGTATTTGGAATTATCGGCAATCAAGTCGACGAGGCGGCCACGTTCTTCCGTCAACGAATCCGGTACGGGTACATTGGCGTGGCGGCTCAAAGAGGTGATGAAGCGGTCGGTAGCCTTCAGGCCTATCGGGATTTCAATGACTTCAAACTTGATTTTACACTTGTTTTCCATCTTCACGCAGGCGTCTTCGGTAGAGTAAGCCCCCAGCCCGACGGTAAATTTACTGTCGCCCGTAGCAATCATGTCGCGAATGGTCGTGCCACCGTCGGGATACATCTTGAATTTTCCCGTCAGCGGCGCGTCCAGCACGCCCGACATGTCGGGAAAGAGGATGGTACGCGCTTCCATGACGGACGCTATCCGTTTTATTTCGCGCATATCCGACGGTTCCATCCATCCGGCAATGAGGTTGACGACGTTCCGCTTCCTGGGCGTAGCCGTCGAAAAGAATTTGACGAACGAAGCCAGTTGGTTGGAATAACCCGTAATGTGCGTCCCCACATAACTGGGCGTATTGCAATAGATAACTCTTTTCCCGTCGGGGATTTTACCTTCTTCGTCGGCTTTGGAAATGATTTGGGTCATGTCGTCGCCGATGGTTTCGGACAGGCAGGTGGTGTGGACGGCGATTACATCGGGTTCGTAAACCATAAAGATGGTTTCGATGGCCGACACGAGGTTGGACGAACCGCCGAAGACGGACGAGCCTTCGGAGAAGGAACTCGTCGCCGCCATGACCGGCTCCTTGAAATGGCGGGTCAGGGCGCTACGGTGATAGGAACAGCAGCCTTGCGAACCGTGGCTGTGCGGCAAACAGCCGTGCAGTCCCAGTGCGGCGTACATGGCGCCTACCGGCTGGCAGGTCTTTGCCGGGTTTACGGTCAATGCCTTCCGCTCTATCTCTTTTTCTGTTGTATGACGTAGTAACATTTTCAATTAAGAATTAAGAATTAAAAATTAATATACAAATTGGGCTTCGACGTAATCTTCGCTTTCCCAGGGGGCTTTTATTTCTTTCCAGATGGAGGCGCACACCATTTGTTCGATGTCTTTGTAGAAGTTGACGGCGCCTTTGAATCCGGCGTAGGGGCCTCCGACGTCGTAGTTGTGAAGCTGCTTCAGCGGCACGCCCATTTTCTGCACGCAGAATTTTTCCTTGATGCCGGCGCAGAATACGTCGGGGTGATATTTTTCGATTAACCGGTCCATTTCGTAATGGCTGAGGTCGTCGATGACGAGTGCGCCTTTTTCCATTTGCGTCATCAGGCCGTGATATTCGTTAAACTCCATGCCTGCGGCTTCGAGGGCGTTCATTTCCTCTTCCGTCTTGCGCGGGTTGTAACGGGTTTCGTCTTTCGACACGGTTATTTCTTCGATGTTGCGACTGTCGGCGTCGATCTGTATGGTGGGTATCACGTGGCGGCCTTCGTAGTCGTCGCGGTGTCCGAACTCGTAACCGGCGGCAATGGTCGTCATGCCCAGTTCTTCAAACAAATCCTGATAGTGGTGGGCACGCGAACCGCCGACGAACAGCATCGCCAGTTTGCCTTTCGTTTTGGGGTGAATCTTTGCCCTTACCGCTTCCACGGCCTTCATTTCTTCCCCGACGACTTCTTCTACGCGGTCGTTCAGTTCCCGGTCGCCGAAATACTGCGCTATCTTGCGGAGCATCTTCGCGGTGGAGTGTGCGCCGATGGGCTGCACCTTAATCCAGGGAATCCCGAAAGCCGTTTCCATCATCTCGGCCACGTAGTTTATCGAGCGGTGGCACATCACCATGTTCAAATCGGCGGTGTGGGCGTTTTCAAACTTCTGAATCGAGGAATTGCCGCTGAATGTCGCCACGAGGTTGATGCCGCATTTTTCCATTATGCGTTCCAGTTCAAAGGCGTCGCCGCCGATGTTGTATTCGCCCAGCAGGTTGACGCGGTATTTGAGGCTTCCGCGCACTTCGTCGTCCCGCCCGATAAGATTTTTGAAGAGGCCGTTGTTGGCGATGTGATGCCCTGCGGATTGCGAGACGCCCCGGTAGCCTTCGCACGAGAAGCCGAAAATGTTGATGCCGTTGCCTATTTCTTCCATCATGTGCCGCGCCACGCGGTGCACGTCGTCGCCGATCAGTCCTACGGGACAGGTGGAGAAAATGGCGATCGCTTTCGGATGAAACAGTTCGTAAGCTTCGCGAATGGCCTGTTTCAGCTTTTCCTCTCCTCCGAACACGATATTGGAATCTTGCATGTCGGTCGAAAAACAGTAGGGGATGAAATTGGAATCGCTGTCATCAACCGGCTTTGTCTGGTTGCGCCGCGTCAGCCACGAATAAAAGCCGCAGCCGATAGGGCCGTGCGTGATGTTCACGATGTCGCGGGTAGGCCCCAGCACTACGCCTTTGCATCCGGCGTACGTACAGCCGCGTTGCGTAATGATACCCGGAACGGTACGCACATTCGCCTGAATCTGCGGCGTGTTTTCCGCATCGCTCAGGATGATGGATTTAGCCCTCTTTTTGGCGACTTTTTTCGGATATTTCGCTATCACCTCGTCGCGGAACTCTTGAAGTTCGGCGATAAGTCTTTCCGCATTTTTGGGTTTGTCTATTTCGTTTACCATGATTGTATAATTATGTGCTTTAATCCAATGTTGCGTCGCCGGATTCGCCCAAGTGAACGCTGTAAGAATCTAATGCTTCGACGACGAAGATTTTCCCGTCGCCCGATTTTCCCGTCTGATTGACTTTAATCAGCGTCTCTACCGCCAAATCTTTTTTATCGTCCGTAACCACGAGTGTAATCATCCGTTTCGACTTCAAACGGGGTTCTTCGGGGATAAAAGACATGGCGTCTTCGAGCAATGCGGGACAGTCTTCGGTCTCTTTCGCCCGGTTTATCTGTTCCAGGTCTCCATGACCGCGTCCGCGTCCCAGGACGGGCATCGCCGTGAAGGATGGTAACCCGGCTTCCGCCAGGGCGGCTTTGGTCTCGCCCATTTTTGCAATTCGTATTATGGATAGAATTAATTTCATACTATTGCTCCTTTTTACCGTTTGAAATGGTATATGCTTCCACAAGCGGGGTTACGAAGATTTTCCCGTCGCCTGCCTGTCCTTTTTCGCCGGAACGGGCGGAATGGATGATTGTTTCCACAACGAAATCCTTGTCCCTGTCCTGAATGACAATAATAAGTAAATCCTTGGGTAATTCGTCGTAAGTGACGTTCCCGACTTTCAGTCCGCGCTGTTTCCCCCGTCCGAAAACGGAGAGTTTCGTTACTGCCGGGAATCCTGCATTGAACAAATCTTTCATTACTACCGGCGATTTTTCCGGGCGTACTATAGCTCTTATTAATAACATATTTTCCTGTTTTTATGATTTTAAAATGTCACGTTTTATATTCCACCGTTCTTTGGCCGCCGGGGCTTTTGCCGAAGTCCGGCCGGCCTGTTTTCCTGTGGGTGGATTTAATTCAGTATTCCGAAGCCGACCAGCAAGTCTTCCAACTCCTGCATCTGGAGCGGTGTAGGAATTACATGCATCTTGTTTTCATCAATTTTTTTTGCCAGCGTGCGGTATTCGTTAGCCTGCGGGTGTTCGGGCGCATGGTCGATAACGGTTTTACGGTTGATTTCGGCATGTTGCACCATATTGTCGCGCGGTACGAAATGAATCATCTGTGTTCCCAGTTTTTTTGCAAATTCTTCGATCATATTGGCTTCATTATCCACCTTGCGGGAATTGCAGATCAACCCGCCCAGCCGCACGTCGCCGACTTTCCCGAACTTGGAAATAGACTTGCAGATGTTATTGGCGGCATACATCGCCATCATTTCGCCTGAACAGACGATATAAACTTCCTGCGCCTTCCCGTCGCGGATAGGCATGGCGAAACCTCCGCAAACGACGTCGCCCAGGACGTCGTAGAACACGTAATCCAGTTGCTTGTCGTCGTCGTAAGCGCCCAGTTGCTCCAGCAGGTTAATGGAAGTGATGATGCCGCGCCCTGCGCAGCCGACACCCGGTTCGGGGCCTCCGGATTCCACGCAACTGGTGTTTTTAAAGCCGGCTTTCATCACATCGTCCAGTTCCACGTCTTCGCCTTCGTCGCGAAGGGTATCCAAGACGGTCTTTTGAGCCAACCCGTGCAGTAACAAACGGGTAGAATCCGCTTTCGGGTCGCACCCTACGACCATGACTTTCCGTCCCATTTCAACCAGTCCCGCTACCGTGTTTTGCGTCGTGGTGGATTTTCCGATTCCACCCTTGCCGTAAATTGCAATCTTTCTCATAATCTTTAATTATTTAATATTTTACATTCATAAAAGTATCTACCAAAACGTGTGCCAAAACAAAAAAACGAAAATACGCAGCGTTTACAAAACACTATATTCCAGTCAAATAGAAGTAAATACCCATTATAAAACCCGATCTTATAACGGGTAGCGTTCCGGCTACCAAAATGTAGGAAAAATTCGAGTTTTCTACAAAAATGTAGGAATCAGGTAGATGTTCAACACCGTCAGCGTGTGCTTCGACAGCATTGCATGGGCTAACAATGTCGATATCGCTCCCGAAACGCTTTATGACGAAAGCCCACCGTTCCGTAAATTTATCCTGTTATTCCCACAAGAGGCGACAGGAACGAAGTGTGATTTTTTTACTACCTTTGCGCTAAATTAGATTAAAAAATGGCATGGATTTTATTAATACTTGGAGGCATTTGTGAAGTAGGTTTTACGACTTGTTTACAAGAGTCGGACAACCTCTCTAATTGGAACAGGAACTGGCCGTGGGCGACAGGCTT
>JAISYY010000079.1 GCA_031269635.1 Tannerella sp.
GCAGAAAGAAAATCACGGTGGAGACAGCCGGCGGAAAAGGTATCCTGCGATTCCGGAGTAGCCGGAAACCGGCCTGCAAAACAGGCATCCTGAAGAATGTTGCTCCGGGACTGTACGAACTGGAATTGTCGCCGAATCAAAAATATGAAATAATGTACACTTGTGTAGAGAGATAGACATAGAGAAAGTACCGGAAATTTTGTCAAAAGATAATCGGGCAATAAAAAAACGGTTATCGCCGTTGTCCGAACAGGCACGAAACATTATGGGAAAAGAAAATTTTAAATTAAACAATTATGAATTTAAAGAAAAGAATTTTTGCTTTAATTGTTGTTTTAGCTATTGCAGGATTAGCTGCCTTTAATGTGAATGTAAACAAACAGAAAAATGGATTATCTGACATCTCATTGGAAAATATTGAAGCATTAGCGGGAGAAAATTCTCTTGGTGATTGTAAATATAATCCCTGATACATTAACTTTGTGTCGAAATTTAATAGAATACAGATGGAGACATTTAAACGGCATAAAGATTATGGTTTTTGGGATCAAGACCTCTGTTTGAGCAAAATAAGTAAGTTGGGCGATCCCCCTTGAAATGAGTTCAAAAAGAAACAGGAGAAAAATATGGACTTTTTAGAAGTCCTCTTAAAATATTATTCTTTATGAAAACGAAAAGCATATATCCTCTTTTAGCATTTTTGTTTTGTGTTTCCGGTTTGAAAGCGCAAAACACGGACAACCCTTTGTTGACCGACACGGTTACCGGTTATTTTGTAGAACAAATCAGCCGGTATCCGCAGGAAAAAATCTACCTTCATACGGATAAACCTCATTATATTTCGGGGGAAAAAATTTGGTTCAGGGCGCATAAAGTAGACGCGTTGCTGCACAATCAGATCAATACCAGCCGGTATGTGTATGCAGAACTGATCGACCCGCTGGATTCGGTTGTATGCCGCGTCAAGATGCATCCCGACAGTCTCGCTCTTTTCCATGGTTATATACCGTTGGACGAAGGGCTACCGGAAGGAAATTATACCCTCAGAGCATATACCCGGTATATGGAAAATCAAGGGGAAGATTATTTTTACAGGAAAACGCTACCGGTGTTCGACCCTTTGTCGCTCCGGTTTGATGCGCATACCGCGTTTTCGTTTGACGATAAAAAAATCAAGGCTTCTTTCCGCTTTGTCGATAAACAATCCGGACATAGCTTTGAACCGGAAAACATTACGGTCCGGCTGAACCGTAATGCAGAAAAAAAACTAAGTTTTGACGACGACACCACCACAACCGTTACATTCGGGATATCGGAAAAAGCCTCCCCCGGAGTGATCACCTTGAATTTCCTGTATGATGGGAAAAAGTATACAAAATATATCCGGATGCCGTCGCCGGAGGATAATTTCGACGTGTTGTTTCTGCCCGAAGGAGGCTATTTATTAGCCGGAGCAAGCAATTCCGTTGCCTTTAAGGCTATTAAATCCGACGGATTGTCGGAAGATGTTACCTGTACAATCATGGACAGCGAAGGAGAGATCACCCGGACGGTTCAGTCGCTTCATCTGGGTATGGGCGTTTTTGATCTGTATCCCGAACCCGGGAAAAAGTACAAGGTGGAATGTACCAACGGTAAAAACATCACTAAGCGTTTTGAACTGCCTTATGCCGTGACCGGTCATTGCGGACTGAAAGTGAAACGGATTCGGAATAAAGTATACGTAAGCGTAAACCGGGCAAGTGACTACAAGCCCTCATCCGAGTTATACCTGCTGGTTCACATACGGGGTGGCGTACTGTATAATGAGAAATGGGATCCGGAGAAGGAATACCTTGTTTTTGAAGATTCGTTTTTCCTTTCCGGAGTCAGCCAGGTTGTTCTTTACAATGCAGATAAACAAGTGATCAGCGAGCGGATGATTTTCAATTATTCCGATAACGAAATGGCCCGGCTGGAATTTTTGACGGACAGGGAGAATTACGCCGCAAAGCAACACATCGTTTCAACGGTGAAAATTGCGGATGTTAATAATGCACCCCTTTCCGGGAATTTCTCGGTGTCCGTTACGGATGATAAAGACATAACGCCCGACAGTTGCAGCAATATTATCTCCGCGTTTTTATTAACGTCCGAACTGAAAGGTCATATAGAAAATCCGTGCTATTATCTGAAACAGGATAGCCGGGAAGCGGCTTATGCGCTGGATTTATTAATGATGACGCAAGGTTGGAGGCGTTACGCCGTGCCGGAAATCATCCGGGGCGAACTCTCCGCGCCGAAGATTCCCGTAGAAAACGGTCAGGTAATAACCGGAAAATCGGATGGCATGTTTACTTCCGTTAAAGGCGGAAGCGTTTCTGTTTTGGCGATGAAAGATTCGGAAATAAACACTCATGTTATGGAGACCGATCAGCAGGGACGTTTTGAGTTGAAGAACATAGATTATCCCGACAGCACGCGCTTCATCATACAAGCAGTGACAAAAAAAGGAGGAAAGCTGGTTTTCCTCGAAGTCGACGAACCGCAACCTTTCCCGGAAGCGAAAGGCGTGATCTCTTCCCGCGAACTGTTTCCTGAAAATTTACCCGATAATTATATTGCAAAAGCAGACGAAAAATATCTGTCCGAAAACGGGATGAGAATCGTGAACCTGGCGGAAGTGGAAGTAACGGCCAAAAGAAAAGCGCCGACTAATTCCGCTTATTATTCGGCCGTAACGTCAAGCCGAGTCATTACGGCAGCCGATATTGAAAAGGCGCATTATACGGACATAAAAATATTACTCATGCAAATACCGGGTCTCATGATAACCGGCGATAATATCTCCGTCAGGGGCGGAGGCCCTCCGTTAGTCGTGATAGATGATTTTCCCGATGAAAGTTTCGACATTCTGTCGATGGAAGTATCGGATATTTCCGATATTTTCCTGATTAAGGATGCCTCGGCCGGCGTGATGTTCGGTCCGAAAGCATCAAGCGGCGCACTGATTATAACCACAAAACATGGATTTGTCCAGAAACGCGCTAAAAGTCGTAATATCAGTAATTTTATTACGCCATTAGGATTTCAGGCGCCGCTGGAATTTTATTCGCCTACATACGATGCAAGCCAGCGGCATACGATGACCGATTTACGCACCACTATCTATTGGAAACCCAATGTAAGGGTGCCCGAAACAGGCGAAGTCTCTTTAGACTTTTATTCGGCAGATGCGGAAACAACGTATTCGGTAGTGATTGAAGGCGTTTCCGATCAGGGACATCTGATTTACAGGAAAGCAAAAATACAGCGAACGGAGAAAGTCTTCAAATAGTTGTTCTTTGATATGGTTTAAATATTTGTAACGATTCACCCCCTTACCACCATCGTCAATCCTTCCAGTACATTCAGACCATTTTTGAGGATGGTGTCGGTGACTGAGCGGATGACGGCGAAGGCGTGGGCACCCTCAAAAGAGCGAAACAAACCGGATACTTTCTGTTTTACGTTGAACGTTCTGACGGCTCTTTCCGAAGCGTTGTTGCCCGGTGGCACATCAGAGCAGTAAAGAAACCGAAACAGATACTGTTGATATTCTTTTATCCCAAAATGTCCCTTAGCAATCATGGTCATATCAAGGCTTGGATTTTCTAATGGACACCAATAGAAAAAAGTGTCTGTAATAATTTATAATACAATAGGATCAGTTACATTAATTGTGTAAATTTGCAGTAAAAAAGAAATATATAATGCAAACGAGTATACAATTCATAGACACGGAGATTACTTCATGGGGTGGGGTCTCCATATGGAAGAAAATGATAGATCGAAGTGGTTTTGTTTCATACCCGGCAGGATTGCCGTTGCCCGAACAGGGTTCTCCTCGTGGCTACTCTCCAAGACAGCTGTTTTTACATTTTATGAGCGGCGTATGGTGTGGAGCAGAGCGGTACACCTATTTGGATATCATGCGATTGGATAACAGTCTTCAACGGCTTTATGGGTGGAAGCGGATGCCGGAGCATAAGGCATTTGAGCGTTATTTTCGGAAGTTTGACATGCAAAGTATTCAGCAA
>JAISYY010000082.1 GCA_031269635.1 Tannerella sp.
CCATTAATGTTTCATTTTTCATCTTAGAACCTCTTTTGATAGTAACAAGAGGCTGCCTTGATTTTAAGGCAACCTCTTTCAGAATTGCCGTCAATCTCTACACCGGCAACCACCTCCAAAACAGTCGCAACAATCGTCGGTCTTGCTTTTTGGCTTCGTTACTTTTACAACTTTTGTAAGCATAATAACTTAGTTATAAATATTAACTCCTACTCTGTTCAGTTGGCTTTTCGGATTCCGCCGTAACTTAACTATTATAATATAGTCGATAATGTCATTGTCTTTTCCCATAGTGATATGTTGTTTATAATTATTTATCTGTTACAGTGTAATTACCACATTTGTTACATTTCACAAGATATTTAATCTTCCATACTTCAGGTTTTTGTCCTTTCCAGTGAAGGCTATCTATTAAATCTTCATCTATTTCTATCTCAATAGTATCATAATTATTACAGTGAGAACATTGATGACCACCATCATCTTGCAGACGCAAGAACCAGCCGAATGCTATGATACCTACAATAACACCTGCCCACCAACCGGAAGTAACACCGACGCCTATAGCCACGATTGCAACTAATATGTACATCAATATCGGATATAACTTGAATAAAACAGAGAAAATCGTCCTAACGACAAATAGTACAACCAACCCGATGATTATTATAATGACAATTTTCATATTTTTAAATTTATTTGCCAACCCTACTTGATTTCCTTCATTCCAAAAAGAGGGTTTTTATTTTTGGAGGATTTTTTTTATTTTATTCCAATTTTGCGCCAGTAGCCACAAACGCCGGTTTAATCTCGCCCGTTCCAATCTCTTGCGTCCCATAATATGTCCGTTTTAACAGCAGACAAAGCCACAAAAAAATCAATAGCACCTCAAAAAAAGATTTAGCCACTTTTCCAAACTGTTGCGTGAAAGAATTATGCTCCGTAATCTCTCGCGTGCGTGCGCGCACAATATAAAATTCACGCCTCTTTTTAACAAATAATCGCATCCGGCCAAATATTGGTCGTTAAAAAGATGTAATACAGAAATATTTTTCATTTGAGTTTGCATACGCATCTATTTTAATACTATTATTTATGCCGGCAGTTGTTAAGTTGTCATTCAGCAGACACGCCAGCAAAGATATACATCTTTATTTAAAACAACAAATATTTTTGCGATTTTTTTTATAACAACTTTAATTCCGCAATTTAACGGCAAAAAGAGATTTGGCATTATTTTTGTCATACAATATCCGTATTGAAAGAAAGAAGAACAAAGAATGTCATATCATAAAAAAATATTTAAGGAAAGCGAACTCCTCCGGACGTGGTACGCAACGCATAAACGGGATTTGCCTTGGCGCAACATAAAAGATCCGTACCGGATCTGGATCTCCGAAGTCATTCTGCAGCAGACAAGGGTGGCACAGGGGCTGGATTACTACAACCGTTTCGTAGGCCGTTTCCCGGACGCCCGGAGCTTGGCGGAAGCTGATCAGAAAGAAGTCCTGAAATACTGGCAGGGGTTGGGTTACTATTCCCGCGCCCGGAATTTGCATGAAGCGGCAAAGGATATTCAAAGCCGCTTCAACGGAATTTTTCCCGGACAGTATGACGATGTCCTTACGCTGAAAGGGATCGGTGAATATACGGCAGCTGCGATTGTTTCGTTCGCCTGGAATCAGCCCCGCCCGGTAATTGACGGTAATGTATATCGTGTTCTGGGACGTCTGTTCGGCATTACGACGCCCATGGATACCGGAAAAGGGAAACAGGAATACCGCGAACTGGCCACCTTGCTGATGCCGCCGGATCAGGCAGGCGTACACAATCAGGCAATAATGGAATTTGGGGCTTTGCAATGTATCCCTCAAAATCCTGACTGCGAAAAGTGTCCCCTGTCCGGCAGTTGCGCAGCCTGTGCTTCCGGCAACCCACAGCAATATCCTGTCAAGCAAAATAAAACGAAGACCCGTAACCGTTATTTTCACTATTTCTTTATCATTTGCCGTTCGCATACCTACCTGCATTGCCGTACAGGAAAAGACATCTGGGAGGGACTATATGAATTTCCGCTCATCGAATCGGACGTCCCGGCGGATTTTGCGGAACTGCAGGAAAAAACAACATTCACCGAATTATTCCGGGAAACAGGGCAGCCGGCGATCTCCCTCGAAATAAAAAACAGGAAGCACGTCCTGTCGCATCAGGTTCTGTATGCGACGTTTTATAAAGTCGAAATTCAAAAAGAGAACGCCGCCCTGAAAAAATATCTAAAAATCCCGTTATCCGCCCTCGACGAATACCCGTTCCCCAGATTAGTCAGCGCTTTCCTTTCCCGTGAAGAAAAATAACCGGGTGATACAGCCTGCAGAAACGCGTCGCCTCTTCTCCGGATATCGCTTCGGGATACGTCATAAGCAATAACGGGACATAATTGCCACCCTTTTTGTACGGCGGTTGCCGGTATGCATGTCCGTTGAGAACAAAACCGGCGCGCTGATAAAAACCGATACGCCTTTTGTTTATTTCCGTCGTGGGGTGTTCCACTTCCAGTAATACGGGGAGATCCGAACCGGAGATGAATTTTTCCAGTATACGCCGTCCGTAACCTTTTCCCCGCTGATGCGGCGACGTCGCCAGGTGCTCGATGTATCTTATGTCTTCAAATCCCCACCATAAGATAAACCCGATAAACACGTCTTTATCGGTGATTGTCTCAAAATGATACAACGGATGATCCATAATCTTTTTTTGCGTACGAAGCTGACGGCGTTCTTCCGACGGAAAAGATTTTCCGTATAAATGCCAGGCTGGGGCGAAAAGAGGATGACTTGTATTTTTTATGCTTGTATATCTCATATTTATTCCATTATTATAAAAAAAAGCCGCGTACCTCACGGCATGCGACTCCTGTTGCTGTTGTTAATAAACAGTGCGGTATTTATAATAGTATTCTGTACCTAAAAACATCAGTTAATTGTCTTAAAAATTCTATAGTTAACCTGCCCATAAACTTTCGGTAAATAAAAAGCTCACAATCCAGAAACAAAACCTAAACAATTTCTTTATTTAATCCAATCACTTTTGATGATGCAAAGATCGGCTGTCTCTGTTAAGCCTTTATTACGTACGTATTAAGTTTCTCTTATCATTCTGTTACAAACGTATTACGAAAACATCTTTTTATGAACTAAAGCAGTGTTATTCAATGAGTTTACAGATTTCTTCGAGATAGATTCTGTCCGTTTCGTCGAAATTGTTTCGTATGTCGCTATCAACATCAAGTACACCAAAAACATTGTCGCCGGAAATAAGCGGTACAACAATTTCGGATTTGGATTCAGCGCTACAGGCGATATGTCCGGGAAATTTGTTTACGTCCTGTACAATGACTGTTTCCGCAGCATCCCAGGCAGTTCCGCATACACCTTTTCCACGTTTTATCCGTGTACATGCGACATGCCCCTGAAAAGGCGCTAATACAAGTTCATCTCCTTTTACCAGGTAAAACCCTACCCAGAAAAATCCGAATGTTTGATGTATTGCCGCCGATATATTTGCAAGATTGGCAATCAGATCTTTTTCCGTACGGACTAAAGCCTCAATCTGAGGAATCAGCGTCTTATATCTGTCTTCTTTATTCCCGCTCTGCATGATATATAAATTCTCAGCTATAATCATTGTGAACGTAAATTTCTTTCAACATGCAAATAAAAGAAATATTTCGGAATAAACCGTGGAAAAGGAATAAAATTCTGTCTAAATTCTATTTTTTTTACACGGCAGGCAGGACTGTGTTTTGTGCATCGACGGACATTATATGTTAAAGAATAAATAAAATCAAACTATACATGAATTTTATTCAAATATATTTTGTTTTTATGAAGATAAATATGTATTTTTGCAACGTTATAAAAATTGATGTTATGGAAGAAATAAAAAAACAATTACCATTAAAATGTCCGGCATGCAACACTTCGTTGAACGTGGAACGTTTGTATTGTGAACAGTGCCGGACCAATATTAGCGGCTCATTTGCACTGCCGTTACTGGCGAAACTTACTGACGATGAACAGTCTTTCATTCTGGATTTCGTCCGTTTCAGCGGACGCCTGAAAGATATGGCGAAAAAGATGGGCATCAGTTACCCTACCGTGAGAAATATTTTAGACGATTTAATTAACAAACTAAATAAAGAAGAATTATGAAAAACGAAAACTTGTCTTTAACAATCAATCCGTTCAAAAAAACAGCCGGTTTTCCGGCGCTGTGTTGGGGCATTGCAGGGTTAATAATTGCTACCATTTTGTCAATAATTACCGGTTACCATTATCACGGACTGCTTCATTATGGGCCTGCGTCTAATCCGGCATGGTGGTGTTTCGCCGCAGAACACCTGATCGTATGGCTGGTTCCTGCAATACTGTTTTATGTCGGAGGATTAATTCTGTCCAAATCCCGGATACGCATCATAGATGTATTCGGAACAACCCTTTTTGCGCAAATACCGTTTGTGTTCATGAATCTGTTCGCCCTGTTACCGGCAGTCCAAACCGTGTTGAAGACGGATTACAATACTCCGCCACAACAGTTACTAACGCAACCCGGATTTGTTTTAGGCTCCATGTTAACATCGGTTTCCGTCATATTTTTAATAATAACCCTGATATGGATGTTTCAGGCATTACGCGTATCAGGCAACTTAAAAAGTTGGCGATTAGTCACACTCTATATCGTAGCGGTATTCGGAGGCGACGTGTTATGCAGGATCATCATAAAAACGCTTTACCCATAAAAACGCAGTTTTTTTTCTCGTGAGAATCAGGTGATCTACACGTTGAGCGGCTTTGACGTAATGGAAGGCGATAACAAAGAGATTCCAGAGCGGGATATTTACATGGTAACCGGTACAAATACTTTTTATTATCCAACCCCCGTATCCGGGAAACGAAAAATACCGTTATATTTGCATCGTCAAGAAAACAAAAACATGGAGCAGGAAACGAAAATAGAATTTACACACCATTTTTATCAGGCAGAAAAAGAAAAACATGAGGCGGCATTACGCAAACTTAAAAAACGTATCTACCATACCGGGACGGTAAGACTGTTCCTGATAATCGGTATGATCGTTACCCTGTGGCTATGCCGTGAGAATGAACTGCCCATATTGCTTGCCATAGCTGCCGTGTTCATGTCGTTTTTCCTGTTCTTTGTCGTCTATCATACCAAACTGTACGCCCGGCGTGTTTATGAAGAAGAATTTGTACGGCTGTGCGAGAACGAGCTTAAAGCGTTGGACTATGATTTCAGTGCGTTCGATGGGGCGCCGGAACAACAGGGCGATACACAACATCCGTTTAGTCCTGACCTTGATTTATTCGGCGAAAATTCCCTGTTCCAGTCAATAAACCGTACGGTAACGCAAATGGGAAGGGAAATGCTGATTGACCGGTTTAAACAACCTTTGGACGACAGGGATGAAATTATATCCTGCCAGGAAGGGGTACGTGAAATGAGTGATATGCACCGTTTCAGGCATAATTTCTACGTAACCGGAGTGGCGGCTTTGAAAGAAAAGAAAGATATAACATACCTGTTTTCGGAAACGGGCAACAGGCGAAAAAAAATTTCCGACAATACCCTGTTTAATGTATTGATCCGGCTGGTACCGGCAATATGGATTCTGTTAATTGCGGGGTATCTGTTTGATATGGTAACAATAAACGCATTAGGCATCTATTTTATAATAAGTTTTATATTGGCGAACCTGCCTGCCAAACACATACAAAAGTTATATGTTTCCGTAAGTAAAACCGAAAACATCCTGAAGACGTATTCGGAACTTATGGAACAAATCGAAAAGGAGCAGTTCCGTTCCATTATATTGCAGGCATACAGGCAGAAACTCGGCGATGTGAAACAGGCAAAAACCTCCGCTTCATACGCCATAAAAAGATTATCCCGCAATATCGGCTCGTTAGACCAGCGTTTCAGCCTCATCGGAATCATACTGAACCTGATCTATATGCGCGATACACGTCAGGCAATCGGCCTTGAGCGGTGGGAAAAGGAGTATTCCGGAAAGATGAAGGATTGGTTTGACGCTTTAGGCGCTTTTGATGCCTTTTGTTCTTTTGGGACATTCGCTTTCAATCATCCCGGTTACGTTTACCCCGCCATTTCAACATCTTACTTCCTCATGGAAGGGAAAGGACTGGGACATCCGTTGATTCACCGCGAAAAATGTATATGTAATGACGTATGCATCCCTGCCGGTAAATATTTTCTTATCGTAACGGGGGCTAATATGGCCGGGAAAAGCACCTATCTGCGAACGGTCGGGGTAAACTTTCTGTTTGCCTGTACGGGTATGCCCGTTTACGCCGATTCGCTTACGGTTTACCCGGCACGCTTAGTCACAAGCCTGCGCACGGCCGATTCACTTATATCGAACGAATCTTATTTCTTTGCCGAACTTAAACGGCTCAAAATGATAATAGACAGGCTCGACGCAGGAGAACCGTTATTTATCATACTTGACGAAATCCTCAAAGGAACTAATTCCGTAGATAAACAGAAAGGGTCTATCGCCCTGATAAAACAGTTGCTGAAAAAAGGCGCCTGCGGCATCATAGCCACCCACGATTTACTACTGGGAACGTTGTCCGCAACATTTCCCGGCAATGTACACAACCGAAGGTTCGAGGCCGATATACAAAACGACGAACTCACCTTCTCTTACAAAATCAGGGAAGGCATAGCGCAAAACATGAATGCAACATTCTTAATGAAAAAAATGGGCATATCCGGCGACGGATAAACCGCTCAAAAAACGTCAATCCGCGCCATATAATGCGTATCCGGATATACAGGACAAAGGGAGATGTATCCGGATCGTATCTTGCCGTCCTCGATGACCAGAGGCGAAGACGCCTGCATACGCTGATGTTCTTTAAACGTATCATACGCATAATATGCGATACGAAACAGGCCCTGCGATTCCGGGTGTATAAACTTCCGGCAAAGTTGCATGGCGACAAGGCCCATTGTGTACCGCAGGTTTAACTCGACAAACGGATGTACGGCATAATTACCGTCTTCGGTTCTGTATATCAGCATATCGACGCCCATATATCCGGTATATGATTTCCCGACTATTTCCTGTAAAACAATACGAACCTGTTCGACAAGAAACAGATAATCCTCCGTCGAGATGAACTCATTAAGATGCGGTATGAGCATTTCCTGTGTTCCCAGCATGCAGCCGACAAACTGACCCTGAGGTTGCGTCTCGAATATCGACAGGCCTGCGTACCCGACATTGCCTTGTCCATCCGAATAAAATTCAACGGCAAAGTCCAATATTTTATTAAGCACAGGCTCTATACTTACCGTCCCCTGCTTCTTCAAGGCTCCGTTAATCCAGCTAACGGCGCGATTATCCGGTTCGCGGTCATTCAGCCAGTAAAGTCCGCGTCCCGACGATGAGAAAGGCGTCTTGACAATATACGGAGGCGTATTTTCAGCTGCAAACTTTTTCAATCCGTCTATCTCCGAAAAAAAATCCGGTACCTTTATTGCCGGAGTTATGGGAACATGCTCCTGCAAAAGCCTAAGACATTCGGCTGCTGTTTGCCGATTCGTCAATACGGCATATTCCTCTTTCCATTCCGGGATTTCGATATTCATTCCGGCCTGTCTTAACTCGTTAAAAATAGCGATGCTACGCGGAGAGACGCCCCAGAAAGAAGCGGTAAGAGGCGGAAGTTTCGGTTTCTCGCCGACCTTTTTCCGTCTATATAACTCTTTCATCATCAGGTTCAAAATCATGGGTGATGAGTAATGAGCGCGAAATTCCTCCGGCAATGAAGACATAAACTGTGATGCCTTCACATTCCGAACGAGCGTGAAACTACCCGCACCACCATACCAAACAGGCAACAACTCCAGATCTGCAGCCATTTTTTGTACTGTATAGGGGGGGGTGTAGTGTGATTTACCACATAAGATTTCCATCTCATGTCCCGGATTAAACAAATGCAATTGCGGCATTATAATAACTGTATTGTTTTAAACTATTCCAAATTCTCGTCTATCGCTTCGATTTTCTTAATTATGACCTCCATATCCTCTTTCAGACGGGCAATCTTACGGTCCATTTCTTTCAAAAGACCACCTCCTCCTTTTGAAGATACATTAAAGAAACCGATGTTATTCTCATAAGTCTGAAGTTCGCCCTTCACTTTCTCGTAAGAACGCATCAACCGGTCTCTTTCGTTATACAGCTTGTTTTTACCTGCGCCGGCAAGATCCGTGAGGTTAGAACGGAACTGTTGCATACGACGGTCGCGTTCATGTATTTTTAATCTGTCGAACTGCCTGTCTGTCACTTCCCGGAAAGACTTATATAGCCTGTCCTTTTCCCTGAATGGAACAAATCCGATGTTATTCCATTCCGAAATGTAACTGCGCAACAAGGTAAGAGCATCCTCGTCTCCCAGACTTTCATCAATCGTATCTATCTTTTTTATCAGTGCTTTTTTAGCTTCCAGGTTGATATTTTCTCCGGATTTCTGCGAAGAAGTCTCCTTGTTCTTCTGTTCAAAGAAATAGTCGCAGGCCGAAATAAACTGCTTCCATATTCCCTCCGAATGTTTGCGTGCTACCGGCCCGATTCTCTTCCATTCGTTCTGTATTTCAACAAAGATTTTCGTGGTTTCTTTCCAGTCGGTACTGTTTTTCAACGTTTCGGCCTTTTCAATAAGGGCTTTCTTGAGTTCAAAATTCCTGTCCATTTCCTGTTTTATGGACTTGTAAAACTCGCTTTTCTTATGGAAATAATTATCGCAGGCCGTGCGGAAGCGTTCAAATATTTTGATGTTTTGTTTCCGGGTTGCAAAACCAATCGTACGCCATTTTTTTTGGAAAGCAATCACTTCTCCGGTCTTTTTCTCCCACTCCTTTATTGTTTTGAGCGTTTCAAAGTCAATCTTTTCCACCTCGTCACAAATAGCCGTTTTTTCTTCGAGATTCTTTTCCTCGGCTATTTTCAGTGATTCAAAATGTCCCTGGTGCTTTTTATTAATGACGCTCGACGCTTCCTTAAAACGCTCCCAGATAGAATCGCGAAACTCTCTTGCAACAGGCCCGATCTCTCGCCATTGCTGATGAAGTTTCTGTAATTGATGAAATGCGGAGATAATGTCCGGCTCATTATCAAGTCGCTCAACCGTTTCGCACAAGGTGGTTTTCAATTCCAGATTTTTCTTAAAGTCATAATCCCGGAACTGATTATTTATTCTTACAATATCATAAAATTGCTCATTATAAAGCTGGTAACTGCGCCATAACTCTTTTGCATGTTCTTGGGGAATAAGTCTTATTTCCTTCCATTTGCGCTGTATTTCACGAAACTCATTATAACGCTTATTAAAATCATCCTGGCTCTCCGTCAATACTTTCAGTCGTTCAACCAGGTGTTGTTTAAGTATATAATTAGATTCTTTCAGGCGTTCTTCCTCTGCCGTTATTGAAGCACGCTTTTCTTTATATTCGGAGATAAGGGATTTTAATACCGCTTCTTCCGTATCTTCGGGCGCCACAAAATCCTTTTCTTCTCCTCCTCCCTCAAGAAACTCCTTCTTTTTTGCTTCGGTTTCAGCACGGCGTAACTTGTAATATGTCTGTTTAAGAACATCTGCTTCGTTACGCGCATAATTCTGAGGTTCCACAACAATCTGTTTTAACCGTTCCATTATTTCCGGAACGGTAATTACGGCCAAAGCGCCGGTATTCAAAGACACAATCATGTCATCTCCCTGATCTTCCGGTGCAGGAGATGCTTCATCATCTTCATTTACTGCGTTCGCTTCAACTTGCGTATCGAAGTCTTCCGTCTTTGTATCGAAGTCTTCAACCTTTGCTTCAACGTCCTCTGCTTCCACATCCGTTTTTACTGCTTCCGCATCAACCGCTTCGGCTTCGGTTGTTTCATCTTCCACTTCAGTTGTTTCCGCCTTTGTTTCAGCTTCTACGGCTTCCGCTTCGGCTTCTACGCCATCTGCGCCGGCTTCTTCAACTGTTGTTTCAGGTTCTCCGATCTTTACTTCGGTTTCAGTTGTTGTTTCTACCGGACTATTTTCCGGTGCCTGAGATTTCTTCAATTCGCCAGTTTCTTCCACAAAGATTTTCTCTTCGTTAGGCAAATTTGTTTCTTGAGTATCCATCATAAACTTTTCACTATTATTATTCACACAAGGAACCCTCCTTGTGTAAGAGGTACAAAATAACGAGTTATTTTTGTATTCGCCAAAAAAAATCAAAAAAAATTCGCAAAAAAGCTATTAATCTCTGCGTATTTCTAATTTAATGCAGGATTACAGTCATCCAAGGAACGATATTAAGATTCCGGCGGCAACGGCCGAGCCGATAACGCCGGATATATTACTTGACATACAATACTGCAATACGTGATTTTTCGGATCGTATTTCAGCGCTATTTCATTTGCAACACGCGACGCCATCGGTACGGCGCTCAATCCGGTAGCTCCGATAAGCGGGTTTATCTTCCGTTTGGATAAAAGATTGCTGATCTTAACCATACAGATACCCGACGCTATGGACAACGCAAAAGCCAGAAACCCGCCTATTACAATGCCGATCGTAGTCCGGTTAAGAAACGAATCGCACGTCATCGTAGCGCCTACACACAACCCGAGAAATATGGTCGCTGTGTTCATGATACTGTTAGATGCCGCATCAAACAGGCGTGACGTATCGCTTCCTATCTCTTTGATAAGATTCCCGAACATCAGCATGCCGATAAGCGGAACAGCCGTAGGTACAAAGATTGCCACAAGCGTAGTAACCGCTATCGGAAAGATAATTTTTATCACACGCAAGTTCTTTATAATAACCGGTTTCGCTACTTTTTTCTCCTCCTCCTTCATATTAATGGCCAGTTCCTTTTTTGTACATAAAATTCGGACAACCAACGGTATGATAACCGGAACTAACGCCATATAGGAATAGGCGGCGATCGCAATAGGCCCCAGCAAATGGGGAGCAAGCTTTATCGTCGTAAATATGGCTGTCGGACCGTCAGCGCCCCCAATGATACCGAGCGAAGCCGCTTCCTTTGGAGTAAATCCCATCAATATGGCCACAAGCAAAACCAGAAAGATACCAAACTGGGCAGCCGCTCCGAAGATTGAAAGGCGAAGATTCCGCAGCATAGGCCCGAAATCCGTCAAAGCTCCTACCCCCATGAAGATTATCGGCGGCAGGAAACCGGTCTTAATAAGCATGTAGTACAAGAAATTCATCAATCCCAATTCGTGTGCTATCTCATGCAACGGCATCTGCCAGATATTTTTCACCACGCCCTTAATCTCCACAAAACCTTCCTGGTCAACCTGGATAATCCCCATATCCCCTCCGGGAAAATTAGCGAGCAAAACGCCAAATGCAATAGGGACAAGAAGCAGCGGTTCATAATGTTTTTTTATCCCCAGATAAAGCAGGCCAAACGCGATCGCGTACATTATCAAGAATTGCGGCTTGTCAATAATATTGCCGAAAGCCGTCATTTCATATATTTTCCGAAATAGATCTTCCATCAAAATTTATTTAATCGTCATCAAAACATCATCTTCCGAGACCGCATCTCCGGGATTAAAACAAATGGAGGTTATTATACCGTCACACTCCGCACTGACGGCGTTATAAGTCTTCATCGCTTCGATATAACATACCGTATGGCCTTTCTTCACGGCATCTCCAATTTGCAGGGGCGTGTCCGAAGAACTTTTTACGAGGAAGAATTTTCCTTCAAGGGGCGAAAGCAACTCCTGTCCGTCGCTTGCCGTTACCGGTGCGGCGGCAACCTGCACAGACGGCGACGGAACGGCAGCGGCAGAATCTCCGAAAGCTACCGTCACACGATAAGTCTGACCATTAACGTCTACATTCAGCAGTTGAGGCGTTGCCGGTAACGTGAAAGCTCCGGCAGTTCCATTCGCCTCCTTTCCGCTTCCGGGTAGATGCTTCTTTTCTTTTTCACTCTTGCGTTTGGCAACGTCGGCAAGGAACTCAACTTTCGCTTTCCCCGACCGGTATGCTTCGTATTGAGCGGGGTGCATGGCGTATTCAAACAATTCCTCATCGTCTTCGCCAACCTCCCAGTGCTTCTCATTCATCATCTTGCGATACTTGTCAAGCGCATCCGGGTAATTATCCTGTGGGTCGCCGTCGAAAAACTCACGTCCTTCGGTTTTAGCAATCGCTATGATCTCGGGAGCAAGCGGCCCCGGCAAATGCCCGGCCTTCCCCAGGATCATATCCCAAATATCATCGGCAATCATGCTCCAGCGCTCTTTGCCTTTAAGCATCTGCATGACATTCATCAGGGCAAGGTTCTTCACATACTGGCTGAACGGCGTCACCAAAGGCGGATAACCCACGCGCGGCCATACATAAGCGACCTCATCAAAAAGCCTGATCAGCAAATCATCCTGACTGAGAGGCAACTCGTTTTTCTTCAAGCGGCCTTTGTTTATAGTGACCAAATTCGACTCAAGGTCTGTCATCAAGCTGCCCATCATACCTCCGGGCAATCCCGGCCCTATCAGGAGCGAATTCATCAACCGGTTTTTAGGACTGATATACAATCCGAGAAAATCATCCGAAAATTCCTGGATCATACTGCGCACTTTCATATATGCACTCATATTTATTTCCGGGACTTTATATCCGGCGTCTTTGAGCATGGCATGTACGGTAAGCAGGTCGGCATGTCCCGTACCCCACGAAAGCGGTTCCATTCCTACATCTATATAATCGCATCCGGCGTCGCAGACTTCCAGTATTGAAGCGACGCTGAAACCGGGGCCTGCGTGGCTGTGATACTGCACAGGTATTTCAGGATGCGCTTTCTTTATGCCGGCGACGATCCGGCCAAGCGTACGCGGACGGCCTATCCCGGCCATGTCTTTGATGCAAATCTCATCGGCGCCGTTTGCAATTAATTCCAGCGCCATCGCCGTATAATATTCAGCCGTATGAACCGGCGAATGGGTAATACTAAGCGCACATTGGGAAATCATTCCCGCATCGTGCGCGTATTTTACGGACGGGATGATATTCCTGACATCATTAAGTCCGCAAAATGTACGTGTTATATCCGTGCCCTGCGCTTTTTTCACGTGATAGAAAAGCTGGCGCACGTCGGCAGGAACAGGGCTCATGCGAAGCCCATTCAACCCGCGGTCAAGCATGTGAGTCTGAATACCTGCTTCACGAAACGGTTTCGTCCATTC
This sequence comes from Tannerella sp., assembly GCA_031269635.1. Taxonomy (GTDB): domain Bacteria; phylum Bacteroidota; class Bacteroidia; order Bacteroidales; family Tannerellaceae; genus Tannerella. The sequence goes on from JAISYY010000082.1 coordinate 13,323, forward strand.
GCGAACGGCTTTATTCGGATTTTCCCCAAACAAAAGATTCACTTGTTCAAAACCTCCGCCATTCGTTTCCACGCGGGCAAAACACCCCATTTCAATGATTGCAGGCGCTATGCGCACTAACTGGTCTACACGCGGCACATACTTCCCGGCCGATTGCCACATATCGCGAAAAACCAGGCTTAATTTTATTTCTCTACTCATATTATTCTATTTTTATTCATGAATATTCTTTCTTCAATCACCCAATTTCATTATTTCTCTATTTTCGTCACTTTACCGTGACCTCCCGTAAGGACGCTCACGGCAGAAACAATAGCTACCGCAGTCTGATCCGGCAACGTTTTACCGGCCGGCACGTTCGCCGTATTTCTCACCGGCCTGGCAACGACAACCTGTTCCGGCGAATATTTATTTACCAGAGTAATAAGTCCTTTCCCCAATCCGATAACCAGTAACAATATAAAATAAACGGTTGCCATACCAACAACCATTAATAATAATCCTAATCCAAAATTCTCCATATTTAATACGCTTTCAATAAGGGGTTAATGTATATTTAGTGTCAAAACGCGCACAAAAATACGAAAAAAACGCGAAACTGTAATCATTTCAAATTAAAAAAAAACAAAAAAAGCACTTGTGCACATTGTCAAAACCACCAACAAGCCTTTCCCCTTCATGCCGAACGAGGCTATAACAAAAAAAAATCCCGGAACTCACGTTCGGGGATTTTCAGTAATGAATAATGAATAACGTTTAGCATTATGCTCTAGCGTCCCGGAAAACCCGGGTTTACCGCATAGAAGCCGAATTTAACCACGCCATTAACGGCGTATAACCGATCGCCCTATCAGTGAATCGGAATCAAATCCTTTTCACAAGCGGCTTTCAGCAAAATAATTAGATTTTAAAGGACGACGTTGGCATTAAACCAAACCATATTACCTTCATCTAATATTAATGTGCAAAGATAAATAATTTTTTTATAACCACAATGCTTTTTCTCTCTTTTTTTAAACATTTTTTCTTCAATAGTCGTAAAATGTTGATTTTTAAAATCTTATTTACCGTATTCTTTTGCCTTCCACCATAAAAATATTCAGCGTTTCATCAGGCAAACGAATGAGAAAGATTTTTTGTCACAACAGTCCGTTTTCCTTACCGTAACGGATCGTCTCTTCAAGTCCTTTTCGCAGGTCATATACGGGCGTAAAACCCAGTTCACGCCGTATCGGCTCCGTATCACAAATCCAGTTACGCTGTTTAAGAATGTGATACTTATCCGTATTCAACGTCACTGCCCTACCCGTAAGACGCCCGAATATTCCGGAAAAGAAACAGGCGACATAACACATCCATAGAGGAATGCGGAGATTTATTACAAAACGTTTACCCAGCAGTTCTTTTACGGTATGCGCAAAACCGGCGTCCGTATAAACATCTCCGTCCGCGACAAAATACGATACGTTTTTAATGTTTTCGTTTTCAATCGCCATAAATGCGGCAACAGCCAAATCCTTGACATAAATAAAAGTTATCTTCTGCGGTTTCATGCCGGCTTTTAAATCAAAACCGGACCGAATACTTTTTATTTCCATCAGGTAATCCCTGTCGCCAGGCCCGTAAACTCCGGTAGGAAGAAGTATGATGTAGGGAAAAAAGGGTTGTGCCCTAAGAAATAATTCAGCCTCTAATTTGCTTTTGCCGTAAACGGTATCCGGCTTCCGGTCATCATCTGTGCGTATCGGCCGGAACGAATCTTCCTTCACCGGCCCGTAACTGCTCAAGCTACTCATCAGCAGAAACTTGCGGGGTTTACAACCGGCAACGGCAAGCGCTTCGATTAAAATCTGCGTATTAAAAGTATTTACGGTGTAAAAATCCTTTTTCCTGAGCGCTTTTGTAAGGCCTGCATTATGAATCACATAATCCCATACGCCTGTTGAATCTGCAAAACTGCGTAACTGATCTACGAGCGCATCTTTGGAATCATAGTTCAAGTAGATGATGCGGATCCGTTCATCCTGCAAGTATTTACGGGAACTGCCCGGACGTATGCCGGCCCATACTTCATAACCCCGCCTCAACGCTTCATCAACAAGAAAGCCTCCGATAAAGCCGCTTGCCCCGGTAATTAATATGCGTTTCCGTTCAACCATACAATAGATCAATGTTTCTTAAGAACCCGGTGGGGAAAATCTCCGTGGCCGACGATTTCTATCGGACAGGTATACGTTTTGTTTAGCCAGTCGCCGGATATATCCGAACCGGGATGATAGTGAAGCGTTTCATTTACACACGCTACGTTCTTCACCATGGGGAGTAACGTTCCCACATCATGCGAAACAAGCATTACGGCTGACTTTTTATTGATCTCTCCAAGCAGTTCGTAAAAGCGGGATTCAAAATGCTTGTCAACATACGTATTCGGTTCATCCAGGATGAGAATTTGCGGCTCCGATACAACCGCACGCGCAAGAAGCGCTCGCTGCAACTGTCCTCCCGAAAGTTCGCCGATGGCGCGTTTCGAAAATTGTTCCAGCCCCATTTGTATGATAAGATTACGGATGTGGTTTTTCTGCTCTGCCGAAAAATCCCGGAAACTTTTCTTTTCCCTTGCCAAGCCGGAAGCAATGACTTCGTATACGGATATGGGAAAACGTCTGTCAATCGGGTTGATCTGCGGGAGATAACCGATTTTTAAGGAAGAAACAGGCTTTCCGCAATCGAAAAAGGAAATGTTTCCCGCAACGGGCTTCATAAGTCCCAGGATAACTTTCAAGAGCGTGGTTTTTCCTCCCCCGTTAGGCCCGATTATTCCAAGAAAATCACCTTTCCAGACGTCCAGGTCAACATTTTTCAATATAGGCTTTGTATCATACATCACCGTAATGTTCCTTATTTCAATCAGTTTTTCCATTTTCCGCCAGCGCCTTTACTATTATTTTCATCTGTTCGTCCCATTGATAATCCAAAAGATTAATTACGACCGTAGCCGCGCCGATCTCGCGGGCAATCTGTTCGGCATGTTTACGGTCAAACTCCATTTGCACAAATACGATTTTAACCTTTTCGGCTTTCGTTTCTTCAATCAGGCTTTTCAGCGAAGCCGGGGACGGCTCCTTTCCTTCATTTTCAATACTGTACTGTTTCAATCCAAATTCGCCGGCAAAATACGTCAAGGCCGGATGATAAATCACAAAGCTACGGCGCGAAAGCGTTTCCAACTGTTTATGCAAATCATTTTCCAGGGAATCCAGTTCGCCGGTTAACCGTTGATAATTTGACTTGTAATAATCATAATTATCCTTATCCAGCGTGTAAAGCGCCTTCAGGATGTTTCCGGACATCACCTTAGCCCCTTTGAAAGAGGTCCATATATGCGGGTCACGCCCGCCATGAGCGCTATGACAGGGATGTTCGGGGGCGTCCGGTGTGTCCGAATGATCACATGCGGAATGGGTACAATCGGTTTCTTCGTAAAAATCCATGCCCTCCGATAAGTCAAACAGGTGGATATCCGCATTATTTGCCCGTATGGATGCGGCAAGGTTTTGCTCAAATCCAAGCTGGCCGATATGGAAATAAGCCGTCCCTTTCCCGACCCTTACCATTTCACGGGGTGAAGGATCGTATGTTTCCGGACTTTGCCCCACAGGAACGATCGAGAAAAACGCATAATGATCACCGGCTATCTTTTCCGCAAAATAGCGGAGAGGTTCGATCGTAACGGCTATTTCTTTTACGTCATTTCCTTTCCCGTCTTTATTTTTCACATCGCAGCCCATTATCACAAACGGCAGCGACAGACAAGCAACAGCCACTTTGTTAAGCAATTTTTTCCCAAGATAATGTACCGGAAACAGAACGGCCAGAAAACCGATCGAAATAACCGTGACAAAAACAATTAACACATCCGTCCATTCAATCTCAACCGGATAAGCGTCAATAATAAAAGCCCCGGACGTATCGCCCAAAGAAATCAGTCCGAAACGCTTTTGCAGCAGGCATAACAAAACCCCCGCAATCATTCCTATGATTGCACCCAAAAGGGAAATCATCCATCCTTCAAAAAGAAAAATGTTGTTTATCAGACGATCGTCCGCGCCCATACTGCGCAGTTTAATGATGTCTGCTTCTTTTTCGATCATCAGGATAGTGAGCGAACCTATCACATTAAACAATGCCAGCACGAGGATAAAACAAAGCATCAGGTAAGCCACCCATTTCTCCAACTGCATCATATTGAAAGACAGTTCCTGCTGTTCGTAACGATCCTGCACAATAAAACCGTCTCCTATCATTTGCGAGATTTTTTTCTTAACGGAAGAAACATCCGCTCCGGGCGCGAGCTTAAGCTCCAGTGCGGACACTTCCCGGTCATAATCCAGCATCGAACGCATAAGATCGATGGATACAAGCATAAATCCGTCATCATAAATAGGCTGGTTAATATGATACACACCTCCGATGAAAAGATATTCCATAAGAAAAGACGTCGAAGGATTTGCGATGTTAACCGTTCCCGTTCGTTTCGGCATATAAATCTCCAGCGGGTGGGTAAATGCGGCATTTACGCCGAGTGTGGAAGCCAGGCCTATGCCTAATACGGCATAGGAAAATTCATCTTCACGCAATAAGAATTGCCCGTCAATAATAGCCGTATCTATCGGAACCAGTTTATTAAACGCCGTATCAACCCCTTTAAGAACCGAGATGTCCTGACGTCCGCCATACCGTACAAGGGCTTTCTCCTGTAATACTTCACAGATAAGCTGAATATCAGGCAGTTCCCGCAACCGTTTCATGCCGGGAGTGGTCGGGTCAAACACTTTACCTTCTACGGGCGTTATTTTCAGTTCGGGATCAAACACACTGAAAATAACGGATGTAAGCCCTTTGAATCCATTGAAAACAGACAGTGTACAGATCATGGCAATCGTTGCAACAACAACGCCACAAACCGATACCATTGAAATGATATTGATGGCATTATGCGATTTCTTCGCAAACAGGTATCTCCTCGCTATATAAAAAGCTAAATTCAACGTCCCTTATTTTTTCAGCAGTTTGTCTATGTTATCCACATAATCAAGGGAATCGTCAATATAAAACACGAGTTCGGGAATCCTGCGCAGTTGCGTCCGCACGATTTGCGCCAGGTCGTAACGCAATGTCTTCTTATTTTTTTCTATCGTTTTCATCAGTTCATTCCCTTTTTCGGAAGGAAATATACTCAAATAAGCTTTCGCTACGCTGAGGTCGGGACTTACGCGCACGGTACTGACCGTGACAAGCGTACCCCGCATCAGGGCTGTCTGCTTGCGGAAAAGTTCGCTAAGCTCTTTTTGTAACAAACGTTCTATTTTACTTAATCTTGTTCCTTCCATATCTGTTTCATTTTTAAATTCCGGTACATCTACTATTTATTTCAACAAATCTTCTATTTTCTCCGCAAGTGCGGCAAACTCTTTTACATCATAGCCTGTTGATGCATGAACAACTTTCCCGTTCCGGTCAATAAGATAGTTGCGGGGAATATAACTCTTTGCATACAAACTGTAAATCGCCTTATCCGGATCCATGCCCACCGGAAAATCTATCCCGTCCCGTTTCAGTTGATCCATCTTGTTGCGAACCGTTTCACGCGTCTCCTCCCGCGATACGGGAATAAAAACAAAATCGCTTTTCCCTTCAAAACGTTTTAAGATTTTATCCGGAATCTCTTTAAATTCCATCATACACGGCCCGCACCATGTCGCCCAGAAATTAAGCAGCACAACCTTACCTTTCAGATCCGAAAGTTTTAAAAACCGCCCGTCAAGCATTTCGACGGAAAAATCCGGCGCCTGGTCGCCGGTTTTTATTATCGAAGCCTCTTCCATTGCCTTCCGCATGGACTCCGCCTCGTTTTGCGCATTCACACGCATGCTCGCCGCGAATATGACAGGCGCAACAAGTCCTGCCATAACCCTGATATACAACGCTGATCTCATATTTTTATTATGTATATGTCATTAAAAAAGCACGTAAAGTTAGTCATAATTTTTTATTCTGCAATAGAACCGGCCTTTTACGGTGCATTTGACTACGTCGATTTTCAATTCAAATTGTCACAAACCCAACTTATATTGCTTCATTGGTAATGGTTGGAATTCTATGTTTCTCGCAAGCATTTCATCAAATAAAATGCGTTTAACTATGTTGAAAATCACAATTGCAGGCATTGCGTCAGCCGCAGCCTACGCAGCGCAGTTTGCGGACGTAAGATGAGGGCGATACAATAAAAAGAGGCCGTAATGTTGAATTGCGACAGAACATTTTTTTTGAAGTTTTACGCAAATTTTAAAAAAAATTGCGTAAAAGCATAGGCGGGATAAACAGCAAGAAAGGCGCAATCATGTACGACTGCGCCTTTTTCTGCAATTAAGTTTTGATGAACGTTTAGAACGTCATACCGATATTTTTTTCTTCAATCTGGTGGATATTTTCTCTCTGTTTGTCGTGAGAGGAGCCAGATTGTAGAGATAGAAAGACGAAAGTTCTTTATCGTCGCATCTCATATAAAGACTGTTTGCACTTTTGCGTATATTGCTATGCAAATACTTCCCAAACGGCTGTTCGGAACAATAAATCGAAGTTTGACCTATACAGCGAAAGCGTAATAACAAAAGAAAAATAGCATGTGTCAAACACTCTTCTCTTACCAACTTCTGCCGCCAACTCATTGTCAACATCATCACGATGATGTATAGTGAAGAATTGTATAGAGGAAAATGGCGGAATGAATTTTATTTATCCAGCCCTGCAATTACCGTTATTTCAACACTTTTTTCAATAACTCTATCTGCTCAAAATACTTTTGAGAATTGTCTTCTTTCAATTTGTTTATATTCAGCAGTTTCCAACGAATTGCGGGAAATTTGTCGTAATCTGATTCGTTCCATTTCGGTTCGCCTCTGACAAAAGACAGTATCAACGCTTTATCCTTTTCTGACAACGAATTGTTAATCAGGGAAATAATCTTTTCTCTTGTTGCTTCGTAATCGGAATAAGAGAACGGTACATTCGACATTCCGCTAAACTGACTGTCGAAAACGGCTTGTTGGTTAATCCTTTGCGGATTGAGCAGTTCGTGAAACGGACGCTTGCCACAAAGTAAAAAGAACAGGAATCCTGTTTTGATTTCGTCAGTCAAGCCTGTATTATTCAGAAGATTTCGCACATCAAACATATCACGAGGATGCTGCCTGTCTAATGCAGCATTGATTTTCCCGCCCCACAACTGACCAACAGAAACAGTCCGCGCCTCGCAAAATCGGTTAAATCTTATCTGGGCGTTTTCACATAATGGCATCGCGGAAGGCTCGGCTATTAATCCTCTGTTTATCTGATTTACCTCAATTTTTATCATAGCATCAGCAGTAGCGCAAAGCAATTTCAGTTCGCTCAAAGCCCGCTGTGAATCGGGGAAAGCAACTTTGGGAAGTCGCACTGCTATTTTCGCCATTATTGCCTGCAATGCCTCCCTTATTCTGTCTAAATCCGAATTTCGATTATCGCTGAACGGAATAAACGTTAAATCAACGTCAACCGACAAGCGAGGCATATTGAGATGAAACAGATTGATTGCAGTACCGCCATGTATAGCAAAGTTCTGTTCTGCTGTAATATCAGGCATTACGTCTAACAATAATGCTACCTGTTTTTCGTAACTGTCTTTCATTCAACTATTTTTTTTGGTAAAACCAATTTGTATTTGGCGACATAAGTGCCGTTTTCGGCAAGACTTCTATCTCCTGCTCCAATATTTATTTTACTTGCATTCAAATACTTAAACCAACTGTGTCCGATTTTTTCGGCAAAATAAAGAAACAGTCGTTTTACTTTTACCGACTTGCACTGTTCCAACAAAGATTGAACGATGGCAGGACGAAGCGAAGCCAAACCTTCCATCAACTCAAATGCCTCTGTTAATGGAAATTGAACAGGGCATAATTGCAAACATTCCATCATTGCGCGTGCCGCATCTGATATTTTCACTGTTAATTCGCCCTCTTGATAATCGGTTAATCCTGCCGTTTTATCATCAAAAAAAGAAAAGCGAAACAGGCGGATTTTCGTTTCCCATTTGGCATTAAGAAACCAAGCGGGCAAAGCAGTCCGTTCTTCCGTAAACAAAGTTGTTTCCTGCTCATTTACTTGCAGATAATGAGCCAATCCCAACAAGCCCAAAGCCGAACGCCCACCGATATGGATGTTCATTCCCGCCTGCTGTTGCAACGCAGAAAGCCCGCCTGACAAAGTAAGCGCATCGCCCGATTTCAGCATCGCACCCTTTCCG
>JAISYY010000093.1 GCA_031269635.1 Tannerella sp.
TACAGTTTAGTGCTGCAAAAGTAATTAAATCTTTTCGGTTATCAAATTATATCCTGTAAAAGCGAGCGCATTTGACTGCGTCGATTTTCAATTGGCCACGCCGAACTTCTTAATCGAACGGCGGCCATCTATAAAAAAAATGAGACGATTTTTCTGATGAAAAACCGTCTCATTTTGCCTTTTTTGAATTGAGATTATTTCTTTGCAGCAACCTCCAAAGATTTTTTTCTAAATTCTTTTAATGATTTTTCCAGATCTAAGGAAGCTTTACGGGCACGGGTACCTGCTGCTTTGTTTCCTTTTTCAATTTGTGCATTAGCATCTTCTTGAAATGCTTTGAATGAATTTTCGATACTTGTTACTAAATTTCTCATTTTTCTTTTTGTTTAATTGTTTAATAATTTTTTTGTTGCGGTTAGCAGTTATAAATTTTCGCCTGCAAAGATATACAATTATTGAAAAATACAAGGGTTTGGCGAAAAAAACTTTTCTGTAAAAGGAAAAAAAGAGGGATAAATGTATCAAAAATGGTCATAATTGCATTTATATAGTTTTTTTTGTGTATCTTTTGTGTATTTTATCTTTGTAATGCATCTTATGAATAATAATCTTTTTAACTTTGTGGCTCGAAAATATTAATGAAAAGACTGATTGTAGTGGAAAATTAAATATATATCTATGGATACAAAGATTCAGGAACTGACTGACAAGATTTACAGGGAAGGTGTTGAGAAGGGAAATGAGGAAGCGAACCGGATTATTTCCTCGGCTAAGGAAAAAGAAGAATCCATCATCATGGAGGCGGAAAACAAGGCGAAAAGGATTCTGGCGGATGTGGAAAAACAGGCGTCGGAACTGAAGAAAAATACGGAAGCCGAACTCCGTCTTTTTGCTTCCCAGTCGGTTGAAGCCCTTAAAAGTGAAATCGCGAATCTTGTGACGGACAAAATAGTGACTGATAATGTGAAGGCTGCGACAGTTGACGCTTCCTTTGTGCAGAAGGCGATTCTTGAAATTGCCAAAGAATGGGTTAAACGTGAGGACGTGACGATTCAGGCTGCCGAAGCCGGCGCATTAAAGAGTTATTTCGAAGCAAACGCCAAAGATTTGCTTGACAAAGGTGTTAAAATAGAACAGGTGAACGGCAAGGCGGCTTCGTTTACACTGGCTCCTGCCGACGGGACTTACAAGATTAGCTTCGGAGAAGAGGAATTTGTCGCTTACTTTAAGGAGTTTTTGCGCCCCCAACTTATCGAATTACTGTTCTGAAATGAGTAAATACTATTATTTGATTTCAGGATTGCCGGCTATATCGTTGGACGATACGAAGCCGGTATATACCATCGCAGATTTTAAGGCGGAGATAGAGCCCGTGTTATCGGTATGGGACAGGAACACCGTACGCTGGTTTTTCCTGAAATATGACAATCGCAACCTGCTGGAGCGCCTGCGTAATGTTAGCGGAAAGGTCTTTGACGGGCGGGGCGTTTTTTCGGAAGTGACGCTCAAGGATGTATGCGAGCTGATGAAAACCGAAGACCGTGTCCCGGCCGACGTTTCCGTCCCCGGCTATTTCCAGACGTTTATACGCGAATATTATGCCCGTTTTGAGGATTTGCCGGCGGAGGAATCGCACGTTTTATGGGAGGATAAATTATCTTCGTTATACTACAGTGAAGCCATGAAATGCAGGAATAAGTTCATGTCTTCCTGGTTTGAAATGAATCTTAATATTAATAATGTAATGACGGCTGTCAACTGCCGTAATCACGGATTTGACAGGGAGGATTATATTATCGGCAATAATGAAACGGCAGAACAACTGCGTACCTCGAACGCGCGTGATTTTAATATCGGCAATGCGTTTGACTGTCTGACGGAGGTTATGCAGATTTCCGAAGAAAAAGACTTGCGGTTGCGCGAAAGGTGCATTGATGTTCTGCGATGGAACTGGCTTGAAGAACATACGCTTTTCAGATTTTTTGATATAGAAAGCGTTATCGCATATCTTTTGCGCCTGGAAATGATAGAACGGTGGTTGACGCTCGATCAGGCGTCCGGCGAGAAAACGTTTCGTAAGCTGGTGCATGCGATGAAAAGTGAAAGCTCGGAAATATTGGAGAAGTTTAAAGAAAATAATAAATAGATTATGGCTACTAAAGGAATAGTAAAAGGTATTGTTTCAAACCTTGTGACGGTAGAAGTCGACGGAGCGGTGTCTCAAAATGAGATATGCTACATATCCGTTGGCGGCGTGCGTCTGATGTCGGAAGTCATTAAAGTTATCGGCAAAAACGTATATGTACAGGTGTTTGAGAGTACGCGCGGGATGAAAGTCGGCGACGAAGCGGAATTTCAGGGTCACATGCTTGAAGTTTTACTCGGTCCGGGTATGCTGTCGCGCAATTATGACGGGTTACAGAATGATTTGGATAAAATGGACGGCGTGTTTCTGCGCCGTGGAGAATATACATATCCGCTGGATAAAGAGCGTTTGTGGGATTTTAAGCCTCTTGCCAAAGCCGGTGATAAAGTGGCCGCAGGCGCATGGATCGGCGAAGTGGAAGAAAACTCGCAACCTCACCGCATTATGGTTCCGTTTGTTTTTGAAGGGAGCTATACCGTCAAGTCGGTTGCCGGCGAAGGACAGTATACGATTGAACAGGTTGTCGCAGTTGTGACCGACGCCGCCGGGAACGACCGTGATATAACAATGACACAAAAGTGGCCGGTAAAGAAACCCATAACCTGTTACAGGGAAAAGCCGCGTCCGTATAAGTTACTTGAGACCGGGGTGCGCATCATAGATACGGTAAATCCGATCGTAGAAGGAGGTACGGGATTTATACCCGGCCCGTTCGGTACGGGAAAAACCGTGCTTCAACATGCTATATCCAAACAAGCCGAAGCCGATATTGTTATCATGGCGGCCTGCGGCGAACGTGCAAATGAGGTTGTGGAGATTTTTGTGGAATTTCCCGAACTTGTAGATCCGCATACGGGACGCAAACTTATGGAACGTACGGTAATCATTGCCAATACGTCGAACATGCCTGTGGCAGCGCGTGAAGCATCCGTCTATACGGCGATGACGATTGCCGAATATTACCGGACAATGGGACTGAAAGTGCTCCTTATGGCCGATTCGACCTCCCGATGGGCGCAGGCGTTGCGCGAGATGTCAAACCGCCTGGAAGAATTACCGGGACAGGATGCTTTCCCCATGGACCTGTCGGCTATTGTGGCAAATTTTTACGCCCGCGCCGGAATGGTTACATTGAGTAACGGGGAGACCGGCTCCGTGACGTTTATAGGTACGGTATCGCCGGCCGGAGGCAACCTCAAGGAGCCGGTTACCGAAAACACGAAGAAGGTAGCCCGCTGTTTTTATGCCCTGGAGCAGGCGCGCGCCGACCGCAAGCGTTATCCGGCCGTGAACCCGATAGACAGTTATTCCAAGTATCTGGAATATCCCGAATTTGTGGAATACGTATCGGAACATATATCGCCCGACTGGATCGCTATGGTGAACGAAGTGAAGATGCGCATGCAGCGCGGGAAGGAAATCTCGGAACAGATAAATATTCTTGGCGACGACGGTGTTCCGGTCGACTACCACGAGACATTCTGGAAGTCGGAACTTATTGATTTCGTAATCCTGCAGCAGGATGCTTTTGATGCGGTAGACTCCGTCTGCCCGCTTGATCGCCAGGACTATATGCTGAAAAGGATCATTGATATTTGCCGCGCCGAATTTTCTTTCGGGAATTTCATTGAAGTTTCGGACTGGTTCAAGAAGCTTATCAATCTGTTTAAGCAGATGAACTATGCCGCGTTTAAGAGTGACAAGTTTAACGGCTACGACCGGCAGGTAGATGCGTTAGTTGAAGAAAAGAACAAAAAATAAACATAGCTATGGCAACAAAAGCATTTCAAAAGATATTTACCAGGATTACAAAAATCACTAAGGCCACGTGCTCGTTGAAAGCTACGGGTATCGGATATGATGAACTGGCGGCTATCGACGGCAGACTGGGACAGGTCGTGAAAATCGAAGGCGACGAAGTGACGTTGCAGGTTTTTGCCGGAACGGAAGGCATCCGCACGAATGCGGAGGTTGTGTTCATGGGCAAAGCGCCTTCCCTGAAAGTGGGCGATCGCCTGGCGGGACGCTTTTTCAACGCTTACGGCGAACCTATCGACGGCGGCCCTGTTCCCGAAGGACGTGAAGTCGAAATCGGCGGGCCTTCGGTTAACCCCGTGCGCCGCAAACAGCCGTCGGAGCTTATTGCGACAGGTATCGCAGGCATTGACCTGAATAACACGCTGGTGACCGGACAGAAAATCCCATTCTTCGCAGACCCCGACCAGCCTTTTAACCAGGTAATGGCCATTGTCGCCCTCCGTGCCCAGTCCGACAAGATTATACTTGGGGGAATGGGTATGTCAAATGACGACTACCTGTTTTTTAAGAATACATTCAGCAACGCCGGCGCGCTTGACCGTATCGTAAGTTTTATCAATACGACGGAAGACCCTTCCGTGGAGCGTATTCTTATTCCCGACATGGCGCTTACGGCCGCAGAATATTTTGCAGTAGAGAAAAACGAGAAAGTACTTGTCCTCCTCACCGATATGACAAACTATGCCGACGCCCTTGCGATTGTGTCGAACCGTATGGACCAGATACCGTCAAAAGATTCAATGCCCGGTTCGCTGTATTCCGATTTGGCAAAGATTTATGAGAAAGCCGTGCAGTTCCCGGCCGGCGGCTCAATAACGATAATCGCCGTTACCACACTTTCGGGAGGGGATATCACCCATGCCGTGCCTGACAACACGGGATATATCACGGAAGGTCAGCTTTATCTGCGCCGCGACAGCGACGTGGGTAAGGTGATCGTTGACCCCTTCCGCTCGCTTTCGCGTCTGAAACAGCTGGTTACGGGCGTGAAAACACGTGGAGACCACCCGCAGGTGATGAATGCCGCGGTACGTCTTTATGCCGACGCCGCCGATGCGAAAACGAAAATGGAAAACGGCTTTGACCTTACGGATTACGATAACCGTACGCTTGCTTTCGCAAAAGATTATTCGGAAAAACTTCTTGCGATAGACGTGAACCTCGACACGACGGAAATGCTTGATGTAGCCTGGACGCTGTTTGCCCGTCATTTTACTCCGGCGGAAGTAAATATCAAACAGGAATTTGTTGATAAATACTGGAAAGATAACCGTTAATCACATAACCGGATGGCCATTACATTTCAATATAACAAGACTTCGCTTCAGGGGCTGGAAAAACAGCTTAAGATAAGGGAACGCGCCCTGCCTACGATCAAAAGCAAGGAGAACGCGTTGCGCCTTGAAGTGAAGCGTACGAAAGATGAAATGAAGGCGCTCGAAGACAGGCTGGAAAATGATATACGGAGTTACGAATCCATGTCGGCGCTGTGGAGCGAGTTTGATCCTGCGCTTATTATGGTTGAGGATGTAGCTTTGTCGTCAAAGAAAATCGCAGGAGTGATAACGCCCGTGCTCGACGGGATAACTTTTTCCGTAAAACCGTTCAGCCTGTTTAGCCGCCCTTCGTGGTTCATTGACGGAATAACGGTTCTGAAAACTTTAGCCGCAACAGGAATAGAAATAGAGTTTACCGGCCTGAAAATGAATATGCTCGAACGTGCACGCCGCAAAACAACCCAAAAACTTAACTTGTTTGAAAAAGTTCAGATACCGGGATACAAAGATGCGATACTTAAAATAAAACGATTTATGGAAGACGAAGAAAGCCTTTCAAAATCGTCACAGAAAATAATGCGCGCCAATCAGGAGAAACGTAAAAAAGAGGAGGTTGAACTATGATTGTAAAAATGAACAAATACGCCTTCCCGGTGTATCATAAAGAATACGATGCTTTCCTGGAACGCCTGCGTTCGACAGGCGTTGTGCATGTGAAGCAAACGAAACCCGTAGCAGACCACCCTGTCATCGTAAAGCTGACGGCCGAAAACAAACGTGTGACGGCACAACTCGAATATCTGGACGGCTTGCTGAAAGCGGAAGGAAAATCCGGGGCGGAACCTGCGCCGGTTAAAGAGTTGCCGTCCGTCAGCGAGAGTGAAAAAATACTCGTACAGGTTGAAGATATCCGCGATAAACTGGGTAAGAGTAAGACCTCCCTGCTGTCGTTGGAGAAAGAACGCGAGGCCATCTCGGTGTGGGGTGATTTCGGGTATGACACGCTTGCAAAACTGCGTGAAGCCGGATATGTTGTGACATTTTTTACCTGTCCCGAATCACATTATGACGAGGCCTGGGAAAATGACTGTAACGCCTGTATTATAAATGAAATACAGTCTGCCGTCTATTTCATTACAATAACTCCTTCCGGCGCAAACCTGTCGATTAACGCCGACCGGGCGAAATTGCCGGTTAAAGATTACGAACATATAATGGCGGATATTGAGGCAGAGAAAAAACAGAAGGAAGAACTTGAAGGCAAACTCCAGGATATCGCCCGTAATTATTACGATTCGCTGAACAGCCTGAAAACGAATATAGAAAATGAAACGGCATGGAATAATGTCCTGCTGCAAACAGACAGCAGGGCCGACGATAAACTGATGCTCCTGGAAGGATGGATTCCTGACGACAGGACGGCGGAAATGGAAAAAACGCTTGCCTGCGCAGGCGATTATTTCCTTAAACTGGAGGTGACGGACGAAGACAATATCCCGATAAAACTCAAAAACAACCGTTTGACCCGGCTGCTCGAGCCTATCACAAAATTATATTCGTTGCCGAACTATAACGAGTTTGACCCGACGCCACTGTTTGCACCGTTTTTCATGCTGTTTTTCGGTATGTGTCTGTGCGACGGCGGATACGGTTTGCTGTTGATACTTATCACCTGGTATCTCAAACGCAAGCTTAGTGATGACGTTAGACCGGTATTGTCGTTACTGCAATGTTTCGGCGTGGCGACATTAATTGTGGGAACCGTGACCGGCTCATTCTTCGGCGCCTCGATCGTTAATATTGAGTACCTCTCATCATTGAAAAAGTATTTTATATCGAGTGACAGCCTTATGATCATATCACTTGTGATAGGATTTTTCCATGTCATTTTCGGCAAACTTGTAGCAGCCTCCAAGATAAAGATACAGCGGGGATGGAAATACAGCTTATCCGCTTTTGCATGGATATTCCTCATCCTCGCCTTTGCGTGCGTCATGGTATTGCCGATGGCGGATATACATCTCTCGAAAACCGTCGAATATATCCTGTATGGGATTATCGTCGTGTCGGCGTTGGTAGCATTATTCTATAATACGCCCGGAAAGAATGTCTTTTTAAACTTCGGGTCGGGCATATGGATTACCTACAACACGGTGTCGGGACTTGTCGGCGACGTACTGTCGTATATACGCCTGTACGCTATCGGCTTGACCGGCGGTTTACTTGGCGGGGTATTCAATTCGATTGCGATTGATATGACGGCTTCGTTGAATCCGTTTGTGCGCTGGTTGCCGATGCTGATTATTCTGCTTGTCGGTCATGCGTTGAACATCACCCTGAGTATGATCGGATCGCTTGTGCATCCGTTGCGTCTCATTTATGTAGAATATTACAAAAACTCCGAGTTTGAAGGCGGAGGAAATGATTATAAACCTTTCAAGAAATTATAAAACAATAATATTAAAATCAGAAAAATTATGGAACCAATTGTATTAGCTTATGTAGGAATTGCATTAATGGTAGGACTTAGTGGTATCGGTAGCGCGTGGGGTCTGACGATTTGCGGGAATGCGGTCGTCGGGGCGATGAAGAAAGCGCCGGAAAAATTGGGTTTGTATATCGGATTGAGCGCCTTGCCGAGTTCGCAGGGACTCTATGGTTTTGTAGCCTATATGATTATGCAGCCGTACCTGGTCGAGAACATTTCGCTGTATGTCGCCGCAGCTATTTTCGGCTCCGGATTGTTAATGGGATTTTCCGGTCTTATCTCTGCATATCGCCAGAGTGACGTTTGCGCTAACGGCATATCCGCTATTGCCGCCGGCCACAACATGTTCGCCCCAACAATGGTAATGGCCGTATTCCCCGAAATGTACGCAATTCTTTCCTTTGTTGTTTCGATCCTTATCGTAGGGACATTCCCTGCGCTGTAGCCTGTTAATTCGGAAACGGCAGTTTTTTTTCAGCCCTC
>JAISYY010000102.1 GCA_031269635.1 Tannerella sp.
CGGATATGGATCTTTCCGTTCGCGCGTTGAATTGTTTAAAAGCTGCGGATGTGGAAACTTTAGGAGAACTTGTTCATTATAATAAAAATGATCTGCTGAAGTTCCGTAACTTCGGTAAAAAGTCACTCACCGAACTGGATGAGTTACTGGAAGGATTACATTTGTCATTTGGCATGGATATTTCAAAATATAAATTAGATAAAGAGTAACGATGAGACACAATAAGAAAATCAATCATTTAGGCCGTACAAGCTCACATCGTCAGGCGATGCTCTCGAATATGGCATCATCACTGATAAAACATAAACGTATTTTTACAACTACTGCGAAAGCGAAGGCTTTGCGTAAATATGTTGAACCGTTAGTGACGAAATCAAAAGAAGATACAACACATTCGCGCCGCGTAGTATTTTCCTTTTTGCAGGATAAATATGCTGTTACCGAATTGTTTACCGTAGTATCACAGAAAGTGGGCGCCCGTCCCGGCGGTTATACGCGTATAATCAAAATCGGAAACCGCTTGGGTGATAATGCGGCGATGTGCTTTATAGAACTGGTTGACTTCAATGAAAACATGTTGAAGGATACGAAGAAAGCAAGTAAGACACGCCGTTCGCGCAGGAAATCGTCAGCCACCGCAGTTGCTGAATCGGTAGTGACGGATAATCCGGTGGTAGAAGAAGCAAAAGCTATTGTTTCGGAGGAGGCAACACCAATCCGGGAGGCTGTTCCCGAAACAACGGAAGAACCGAAAGCCGAAGCAATCGTATCCGAAGAACAGCCTGTTGCCGAAGCTGCCGAAGAATCTAATGAAAACACTAAATCTGAATAAGTAGTTTTTTGTTTTCATTTTTAAAAAAGGTATTTGGATCATCCGGATACCTTTTTTTGCATGTTTCTCATTTTGAATCAACCGTTAATCTTCGCTTATAGGCATGTGCCTTTTAAATGTTTCTTTAAAAGAAATAAGCGTCTCGGTGCGTGATAATCCCAACGGCTGAAGTTTGTTGTGTATGATACTCAACAAATGCTGATTGTTCTTTGCGTATATTTTTATGAACAAATCATACTTTCCTGTTGTATAATGACATTCTACAACTTCAGGAATTTTCATCAACGAGGTAGTGACATCGGGAAACTGCTCCGGATCTTTGAGATATATTCCCATGTAAGCACAAGTCTCATATCCTATTTTTTCATTATCTAAAATGAATTCGGAACCTTTTATTACACCTGCATTCGTAAGTTTTTGTATGCGTTGATGAATGGCGGCGCCGGATACGTTACATTCCCGCGCTACTTCAAGAAAAGGTTTACGCGCGTCATCTACAATCAAATTAAGGATTTTCTTATCCAGATTGTCTAATTCAACTTTTGCCATAATATTATTATTTTTGTGTCAATTTGATGCCAAAGATAATGGATTTTTCTAAAAACAAAAAAAGAGAATCCGTCTTTTTTTTTGACAAACTCTCTTTTCTTACAGTTTGGACAGTTACTATGTCATTTCACTCTGGGTCTGGCAGAATAACTGATCTTTAATGCGTATGCCTCACGAAGCGCCTGTTTAAGGTCTGTAATGAGGCCCATGTTCGTTTCATAATCACCCTTTATAGATGTAGTCATAAAAGGTTGATCTTCTTCCTTCATACTCGCTTTTTCCTGACCGATGTAAGCGCCTACCTCCGATATTTCGGCAATCTGGTCGTTTAGCTGGATACGGGGTTCGTTTCCCATTTTAGCGACCAGATCCGGAGTAGGTTTTCCTACATAAATGAATGTAACCAACGATTTTTTCTCTAATTTCTGGAGTTCCGTAGCCTGAGGGGAACGGAATTGAACCTTTAAAGTTACTTCACGCATGCTGGTGACCATCATAAAGAAGAATAAAATAGCGAAAACCAAGTCAGGTAATGATGACGTATTTAATTCGGGCATTTCACGTCCGCCCGCTTTACTGAATTTTCCCATACTATTTATTTCTTTTTAGTGTCTCCATATTTCTTTGGTTCGGCCTCGGAAATCTTTTGAGGGTAATATTTCATTACAGCCTGCCGCTGGTCTTCATCATCCAATCCCCTGAACGGTTTCCCGAATTGTTTCTTCGATATGACATCACGAAGATCATTATATGCAGCTGCCAGTTCATTCTGTACGTCAATATATGTCTGATATTGTGTACCGCGGTCGCATTGTAATGATATAATGTGATTCTTTGTAACCATTTGTACTCCGAAGAATGGAATATTAAGCGTATCTTTTTCCGGCAAAAGTTCTGAGTTATTCGGATTTTCGATAAATTCTTTTGATTTCTCTCTCAATTGCACTAATGATACTTCTTCACCTGCACACATAATGCGGTTGTCTGAACTAACCATTACAGTCAAAGTGTTCCTTTTGTTAACTTTTTGCTCTACTTCCTTATTCAATTCGGGCGGACGGGGCAGACGGCGAGGGAGGCCCTGGTCGGTGTCCATCGAAGTTGTCAAAAGGAAAAACAAGAGTAACATGAAAGCGATATCAGCAGAAGAAGAACCATTAATTCCTGGAACTTTCCTTTTCTTTCCCATTTTTTCTTGTTTTAAATCGTTATTTGTTTATGATTTTCCTGACAGATCCTCCAATCATTGCTACAACGCATAATATTAACAGAATATACATTGCGTATAACCACATATCGGTTATTTTCAACCAATTTTCCGTGTTAAATTTTTGGGAATCTGCATTAATACCGCTCAAAGGAGTTTCGTCTCCAATAGCATAAGCAATAATTAGCAGGATAACAAAGCCTACAAATACAACCAATGACATAATTGCGCCTTTCGGATTTGTTCTGAATTTGTTGAAAAATTGTGTTATCCCGAACAGTACCATACTGAGCGCACATAATCCTAAAAGAAGATAGGCCCAGTAAAGCAATTCTCCCGTATAGACCGGATTTTTCATCTCGCCGTTAAGCGGTTCTCCAACCCCTCCGAAGTAGTACAATGCTAATATGGCAACACTTATGAGTGATACGAAGAGCAATGTCCAACTGGATATTTTCCTGATTTTAGTTACAGCCATAGTGAATTATTTTTTATATTTCACATCGTATTTTATAACCAAATCAAGCAAAGAGATAGATGCATCCTCCATTTTGTTAAGAATTGCCTCTAATTTGCTTAACAGATAGTTATAAAATACCTGGAGTATAAGTGCAACCACCAGACCGCCTACGGTAGTGATCAACGCCACTTTCATACCTCCGGCAACAACCGTGGGGCTGATGTCTCCAACTTGTTCGATTTTATCGAACGCCATGATCATACCCACAACCGTTCCCAGGAACCCCAACGAAGGAGACATGGCTATAAACAGGGTGATCCATGACAGGTTCTTTTCTAAAAGACCGCCTTGTACACCACCGTACGAAACGATTGATTTTTCAACCACGTCGATGCCTTGATCGATTCTCAAAAGACCCTGATAAGCAATCGATGCAATAGGGCCTCTGGTGTCGCGGGCAATATTTTTCGCCGCTTCAACGTCGCCTTTTTCGAGAGCCGCTTCAATGCCTTTTAATAATTTTGAAGCATTTGTGTCGGCCAGATTCAAATAAATGATACGCTCCAAAGCAAATGCCAGACCAAGAATTAAAGCGATAGCGATTGAACTCATAAAGTCCGCGCTACCTTCGATAAATTTTATTTTCAACGCTTGGTGGAAACCTGTTTCTACTACCGGCGCTGATGCGTCTTGTGCAAATGCTACTGCTGATGTTCCAAGGGCGCATACTCCCAAGAATACTTTTGTTAAAACTTTTTTCATTGTGTGTTAATTTAAATTAGTAATCCTCATGTATTTATATTATTAAATTGTAAACTTATGTAATTCAAATTATAAATTACGCGGAGAAAGCGGGATTCGAACCCGCGATACGCTTTTGGCGTATACACGCTTTCCAGGCGTGCCTCTTCAGCCACTCGAGCATCTCTCCTCTGCTCCCGAAAGATAACTCCCTCGAAAAACGGGTGCAAAGTACGAAAAATTTATAACATACAAATAATTTCTGCGATAATTTTTCGTTTGAAAAGTATTTTTTCATCTGATTGAAACTTTCATTTTAA
The DNA here is from genome assembly GCA_031269635.1 of Tannerella sp. Lineage (GTDB taxonomy): Bacteria > Bacteroidota > Bacteroidia > Bacteroidales > Tannerellaceae > Tannerella. The sequence goes on from JAISYY010000102.1 coordinate 4,110, forward strand.
TTAAAACACCTCATCATCAATGCAGTTTAATCTAATGTTAAACAAATCTAAAGAGTTTTGGAAGGTACGTTTCGCTATCTCTTCCCTTGTCGTTTTGTAACATTCCGCCACTTTATCTGCCGTCTTTGTTATATATGCCGGCTCGTTACGTTTCCCTCTGTAAGGAACAGGCGCAAGATACGGCGCATCCGTTTCCAGTAATATCCTTTCGACCGGTATGTGTCTCAATGTTTCTGCCAGCGTATTGTTTTTGAATGTAACAATACCTCCTATTCCAATATAAAAGGACGATAACTTCGATATTTTGTCCCATTCGCCGATTGTTCCGCCAAAACAGTGGAATACTCCTTTAAGCCGGTCGGCCCCTACATTATATATACAGTCAAGCGCTTCGTCAAGAGAGTCCCGTGTATGTATGGCGACCGGAAGCTGCAGGTCTATACTCCAGCGCAACTGCTCCTCAAAGACTGTTTTTTGTTCTTTCAGATATGTTTTGTCCCAGTATAAATCAATCCCGATCTCTCCGATTGCATAATACCTGCGTTTTGCGAGCGCCTTTTCTATCAATTGCATTTCTTTGATATAATCCTTTTTGACACTCTCAGGATGAAGCCCTATCATCGGGAATGTGAAATCCGGTTCTTCATCACACAGTCTGTTTATGGACGCTATACTTCCGGAATCTTCGTTTGGTAATAAAACGGCTTTGATACCTGCTTGCTTTGCAGAATTTATTATTGCCGAACGGTCGTCATCAAATTCTTTAGAATATATATGTGTATGTGTATCAATTATTTTCATTTGCCCGAATATCATGAATCCCTTTGCATTAACTTGTTGCTGATTTTATTGATCTCCGCCAGCGATTCCTTATCTACATGAAGACATGCAAGCTCATTTATGGCAAGTTTGTATAAACTGTTCATTTTTTGTTGTGTGATTTCTTTTATATGAAGCCGGTTATAAATATCCGTATAGGCGCATATTTTTTCTTCAGGAGTAAGGTTCGATTGATCTCTAAAATAGATCATTTTCGCTTTTTGTTCTTCGTTAGCAAGTTTCATAGCGTTTATCAGCAGGAATGTCTTTTTGTTGCAAAGGATATCCCCGCCTATATTTTTACCGAAAGTTTTGACGTCGCCGTATACATCCAGCAGGTCGTCCTGAAGTTGGAATACAAGTCCCGTATAGATTCCGAAACGGTATAAGTGTTCGGCGTCTTTTTCGGAAGCGCCGCCTATGATAGCGCCGGCCTTCATACAACATGCGATGAGAACGGCTGTTTTCAGGCGTATCATTTCCAGGTATTCTTCTTCGGATACTTCATCACGCGTCTCAAAATCCATGTCATATTGCTGGCCGCAACATATTTCAAGCGCGGTTTTTGAAAACAGATCCAATATTCTTTTCAGATAAGGTTCCGAAGTTTCCCCAATCAGCCGGTATGCAGCAATAAGCATGGCGTCTCCCGACAGGATAGCCGTGTTTGTATTCCATTTTTTATGTACGGTAGGCCTGTTACGTCTCCTGTCTGCCTGATCCATAAGATCGTCATGCAGAAGTGTAAAATTATGAAAGACCTCTAAACCCATAGCCGGTTTAACGGCTTCCTCTACATTATTATTATATATATTACATGCCATAAGCGTCAGGCACGGACGTATCCTTTTACCTCCTAACGCTAATGTATATTCGATAGGTTCAAACAGGCTTCGCGGCGACTGGTCAAAATATATTTTATTAAATTCCGGTTCTAATCTGTTTAATACTTGTTCGAAAGATAGCATACATTCTCATTATTAAGCAAAAAGGCTGCTATGATTGCAGCCTTTTTGTCTTTTAGAAGATTATTGTTGTAATCTGAATCTAACCGGAACGCTGTATTTTACACGAACAGGTTTTCCCCTTTGCTCTCCCGGTTTGAATTTCGGTACCATTTTTAACACACGGAGAGCTTCTTTGTCCAGGTTCGGGTCAACCGGACGAACGACCACCACATCACTTACCGAGCCGTCGGCATTAACGGTAAACGTACATGCCACACGTCCCTGTATTCCGTTTTCCGCAGCGATTGTCGGGTAGTTGATATGTTCTCCGATCCATTTCAGCAGAGCGGCATCTCCACCGGGAAATTCCGGCATTTTTTCTACTGTGACGAATACGAAGTTTTCATCTATTTCTTCTTCCTCCTCTTCTACAGGCGGTACATACGTATCAACCTGCTTTTGCGATGCATCGTCTTCACTGGAGGCTATTTGAAGATCCTCCACTTTGACTTCATCTTCGACGATTTCAAGGATATCGGGTTCTTTGATGACTTCCGGTTCCGGTGGCGGAGGAGGAGGTTCATTTTGTACCGTCATATCAATTTCTTCCTCGTCAATAACAGCAGTCATACCACTATCCGTTGCGATCTGAATGTCTTCTTCTCCCAACTCAAATCCCACGAACAGGATAGCCAGCGCAATCACCATTCCCATCAGGAAATTCAGTGATATATCCCTCTCCAGATCAGCTTTTGGCGTCTTTTTGATTTCCATAGTTATCTATATTTTAAGTTTGAAATTTTATTACTTGTCAGGGCAAAAATAGAGGTTATTTTTCTATTTGCAAAAGAATTACCGAAAAAAAAATGAAATTTTATTTTTGTAGTTTGAAACGTGTTGATATACTGGATTTTATGCGCGCGGAACGGTCTTGTCGCATATGGATAAGGTTAAAAAATATATTAATCGCGAATATGCTTAAAAATGAGTTGTTTATGATTTTGTATTGTAAAACAGGTTCAGTAACATGCTGTTTAGTGGATGAAATTTTGGATTGTTTTTTTTCTTGTAATATAACTTTTCCGTTTTTTTTGCGTTACTGTATATGTTGAAATGAGAATGTGTAATATGAAATGTAAATATATAAGATTAATCGTACTGTTATGCTGCAGCATACCGGTTTATATCTATGCCCAGAACGGTAACAGTGCATATAACTTTTTACGTTATCCCACATCGTCGCGTGTCAGCGCACTCGGAGGATATTCCGTTTCGCTGGTGGAACGGGATCCGTCGCTTGTATTTCACAATCCGGCTTTGCTTGGCGGGGAAATGGACGGGATGCTGAACCTCAATTATATGAATTATATTTCGGACATTAATGTCGGGAGTGCGGTTTTTACAAAAGCTTTTCGCGAACGCAGTTCCTGGGGAATAGGCGCTACTTATATCAATTATGGCCGCATGAGAGAGACGACGCCGGAAAATGTGGATCTGGGCGTATTTTCCGTTCAGGATATAAGCGTGAATGCATTGTATGCGTATGATCTTTCGGATAAATGGCGGGGAGGTTTATCGCTGAAAGCCCTTTATTCGGCGCTGGCGGATTATTCCTCTTTCGGACTTGCGGTGGATGCCGGGTTGAGCTACTTTGATGCGGAAAAGGATCTGGCATTGGGGATTGCCTTGAAGAATATCGGGGCGCAATTGAAAGCTTATGATGAGGAACGGCAAAGGATACCGTGGGATATTCAAATGGGTATAACCAAACGAATGGCGCATGCTCCCTTGCGTTTATCCGTAACTGCCATCTATCTGAACCGGTGGAAATTTGATTATCTGGATAATACGACAACCGTCACGAATGATGATTTTTTGGAAACCGTATTAAAACATTTGGTGTTGGGGGTAGAATTTGTGCCGTCCGATAATTTCTGGTTAGGTATCGGCTTTAATCCGAAAACAAAAATGGACATGAAACTGGCGTCGGGAAACGGGCTTGGCGGTTTTTCGGCCGGTGGCGGAATTAAAGTTTCGCGATTTAACATAGGCGCGTCCGTCGCCCGTTATCATCCTTCGGCGACTTCGCTGATGATTAGTGTCTCCATGTCACTTTCGGAAATGGCGCCATAATATATATAATAATGTATATGGAGAAAATAATTGTAGCAATAGACGGGTTTTCGTCCTGTGGGAAGAGTACGATGGCAAAAGACCTTGCCCGTGAAATAAAGTATGCATACATAGACACGGGAGCTATGTACCGGGCTGTTACCCTGTATGCATTGCGTAACGGTTTTATCAACGGTGATAAACCGGATGCCTTTAATCCGGAGAAAGTAATCAATGATATAAATGTATCTTTTCATGTGAATCCGTCAACAGGTTTTACCGAAACTTACCTTAACGGAGCGAATGTAGAGCGGGAAATACGCAGTATGGAAGTTGCAAATCACGTAAGCAGCATAGCGGCATTGCCGTTTGTCCGCGCGTCGTTGGTCGGGAAACAGCGGCTTATGGGCGCCGGCGGGGGTGTTGTGATGGACGGCCGCGATATAGGTACGGTCGTTTTTCCCGATGCGGGACTGAAAGTTTTTGTTACGGCAACACCGGAAGTGAGGGCGCAGCGTCGTCTTGACGAACTGAAAGCAAAAGGTGTGTCCGCCTCTTTTGAGGAAATACTGGAGAATATCAAAAGCCGCGATTATCAGGATATGACGAGAAGTGTCGCGCCGTTGCGTAAAGCGGATGATGCACTCGTGCTTGATAATACGGATATGAGTGTTCCGGAACAGAACGCCTGGTTGCTGGAACAATATGACCGGGTGATGGGCTGTGCAACAAAAAAGACATCGTCTTTTTCAATGGTGTAGCGGATCATGATAGAAATTGAAATAGATCAAAGTTCCGGTTTCTGTTTTGGCGTTGTGAATGCAATAGAAAGCGCGGAGCGTGAACTGGAAAAAGGCGGTGATTTATATAGCCTGGGCGATCTCGTACATAACAGCCTCGAAATGGAGCGGTTGAAGAGACTGGGTTTGCAGACGATCAATCATGATGAATTTTCCGCGCTTAAAGACAAGACCGTCCTACTGCGCGCTCACGGAGAGCCTCCTGCGGTATATGACGTAGCGAAGACGAACCGGATTAAAATAGTCGATGCCACGTGTCCTGTGGTATTGAAACTGCAACGCCGTATATATGATTGCTATCAGGAAATAAAAGGACATGATGTACAATTGGTCATATACGGAAAAAAAGGACATGCGGAAGTGAACGGCCTTGTCGGACAGACCGGAGGGACCGCTGTCGTTATCGAAAAGCCCGAAGACCTGGAAAAACTTGATTTTTCGCGCGAGATGGTGCTTTTTTCACAGACGACAAAACCGCTGGACGGATTCCGGGAAATTGTCCGAATGATAGAATCGCGGATGAGAAAGGACGTGCGGTTCCGTTATTTTGATACCATTTGCCGCCAGGTAGCAAACCGCTTGCCGCGAATTAAGGATTTTGTATCGAAACACGATTGGGTGTATTTTGTCGCAGGACAGAAAAGTTCGAACGGGAAAATGCTGTTCGAAGAATGTAAAAAATCAAACCCTCATACTGTTTTTATTTCCGACGCCTCGGCGATAAATGCGCCTTTACCGCCTGACGTTCGCCGTGTAGGCGTATGCGGAGCGACATCGACGCCCAAATGGCTGATGGAAGAAGTCGCCGCACGCATAAAAACATTAAATAGTTAAACTGCCGGTACAGTTTATTTATATCGCATCCCTTATCCTTATCATTATCAAATGATAATATGCCGGAAGGAATACCGGCGTCTTTCCGGACGGTTCATGTTTCGTATAAAAAATACCTATTTTGTGGTATTTTTTATGTCGTAAAACCCGTCTATCTTTGCCGCCGGAAAAATAAAAGACAGTAATGACACAAGTAACTGACATGAGAAAAAAGCGTAATGAAGGCGCTCCTTCGGCGAGGAAATTCCCGCCCGCCACATTGTTTATCCCATTCCGGACGTACTGTTATTGTTGCTGTTGGCGGTAGAACTTCTTTTCATTTTTGTGGAGATTCATGCATTGCCGGCGCAAGCCGGGATAATCGCGGTTTTTATAAAAACTTGAAATATATGTAATAACAAACTTTGTATAGCAAAATCATTATGACGAAAAAAATCAAACAGATCGCCGTTTATGGCAAGGGAGGTATCGGCAAATCGACGACGACCTCCAATATCAGCGCTGCTTTAGTAGAATCCGGATATAAGGTGTTGCAGTTTGGTTGCGACCCGAAGAGTGACTCGACCAATACGTTGCGCGACGGGAAATACATCCCGACCGTGCTGGATCTCTTGCGGGAGAAGCACAAGGTGGATGCGCACGAGGCCATCTTCCAGGGATTCCGGGGCGTGTATTGCGTCGAGGCGGGAGGCCCGGCGCCGGGCGTCGGTTGCGCCGGACGCGGTATTATCACGGCAGTGGAATTGCTGAAGCAGCAGAATATTTTTGAAGAACTGGAACTGGATTATGTAATTTTCGACGTCCTGGGTGACGTCGTATGCGGCGGGTTCGCTGTACCCATACGGGAAGGCATCGCAGAACATGTATTCACCGTTTCGTCGTCCGATTTCATGGCCATTTATGCGGCCAACAACCTGATGAAGGGGATAAAAAAATATTCCAATACGGGAGGCGCCCTGTTCGGCGGGATTATAGCCAACTCTATCAACAGCTCGTACCAGCAGTCCATTATTGACGATTTTGCCGAAAAGACGGGTACGCAAGTCGTTGAATATGTCCCGCGTTCGATAACCGTCACACAGTCGGAACTGTCGGGACGCACCACCATTGAAGCGCAACCCGCTTCCAGGCAGGCGGACATCTACCGCAGCCTGGCGCGCAAGATACACGCACATACGGAATCCAAAGTGCCTACGCCGCTCGACATTGACGCGCTTCGTGAATGGTCGGCCCGGTGGGCAGACCAGTTGCTCGCCATCGAATCGGGCGAAGTACGGGGGGTACAGGCAAATATATAAGGAAAAACAAAGCGTAATGGACATTCGGAATCACCCCTGTTTCAACGAAGACGTGCGGCATACCAGCGGACGGATTCACCTGGCGGTAGCGCCAAGGTGCAACGTGCAGTGCAACTTTTGTAACCGCAAGTATGATTGCGCCAACGAAAGTCGTCCGGGAGTGACGGCGTCGGTATTGAAACCTGTTCAGGCGGTGGAGTATCTGTCCGGTATCGTGAAACGTATTGACAACCTTTCGGTCGTCGGGATTGCCGGGCCGGGCGACCCGTTCGCCAACCCCGAAGAAACGCTCGAAACGCTGGAACGTGTACACGCAGCCTTTCCCGACAAACTGCTGTGCGTCTCGTCTAATGGTTTGTCGCTGGCGGAATATGTATCCCGGCTGGCCGCACTGAACGTGTCGCATGTCACTGTCACCGTCAATGCCGTCGACCCGGAAGTGGGCGCCGGCGTATATGAATGGGTTTACTTCGACCGCAAATCTTATTACGGACGGGAAGCGGCTACGCTGTTGCTCGAAAGGCAGACACAGGCCATCCGGCTGTTGAAGCAATCGAGGATTATTGTAAAAATCAACACGGTAGTCATCCCTCGCGTCAACGAACACCATGTGCCGGAGATTGCACGGTACGTTGCAAAACTGGGCGCAGACATCCAGAACTGCATCCCGCTGATACCTGTGGCCGGCACGCCTTTCGAGAATCTGGAGGAGCCGTCGGCGGCAGATATGCGGCGCGTGAGGGCGCAGACGTCCATGTATATTCCCCAGATGGCGCATTGCGCCCGGTGTCGCGCCGATGCAGCGGGACTGCTGGGGCAGGATGCGGGAGAGACCTTACCCCTCGGGGAGGAAAGCGGCGGTTTTGATTTGCCGTTTCGGACAAAGCCTTATATTGCCGTCGCGACGGTTGATGGCGTTTCGGTCAATCAGCATTTGGGCAGGGCTTATTACCTGTGGATATACGGGATAAGGGATGGAAAAATCTATGTGACGGAGAAGCGGCCGGTCATCGAAGAACAGCGCAGCAGCGACCGCTGGAACCGTCTGGCCGGCGCCATACCCGACTGTGCCGCCCTGCTGGTGAACGCCATCGGGCAGACGCCGCTTCGCGTCCTGCGGAACGGAGGCCTTTACGTCGAGGCGGTGAGCGGTCCGGTAGGGGAGATGGTAGAGGCGCTTTTTGCCGGCAGACCCATCCCCCGGCACTACCGCCGGCTTACGGGACATTGCAGTGAAGGAATAACATGCAATTAAAAGACACGAATATGATATACAGGAACATTCTCAAGACCATTGGCCACACACCCGTCGTCGAACTTACGCATACCGATACGGGTCTTTGCCGTTTGTTCATAAAACTCGAAATCCAGAATCCGGGTGGTTCCATTAAGGACCGGATAGGTCTGTCCATGATTAATGAAGCCGAACGGAAAGGCCAAATCAAGCCCGGCGACACCATTGTCGAGGCTACGGCCGGAAATACCGGTCTTGGCCTGGCTTTGGCCGCACGGATGAAAGGCTATAACCTGACGCTCGTTATCCCCGACAAGATGAGCCAGGAGAAAATCAATCACCTGCGGGCTTTGGGCGTCGAAATCCTGTTGACCCGCTCCGACGTTGGCAAGGGACACCCCGAATATTACCAGGACTA
>JAISYY010000134.1 GCA_031269635.1 Tannerella sp.
ATACCGGCTACGGCCGAAATGTCATGAACGCCTGCCTTTTTGGAATAACTTACCGTATTCTCACTCAAAAGGCTTTGATAGCGTTCTGTCGATACGGAAGCGCTGCCGTCGCCAAAAACTTGCTTTGTCGTATTATAGTTGTCATACCGGTTATTTCCCATATCCATACCGCCCGAAAATTTAAAGACAAGACCCTCTATCGGTTTAACGATCAATGCCGCATTACCCAACAGCTTGTCCGCAAGTGTCAGATTATCCACTTCGTACAGGTATTCCACGGGATTCTTCAATACATTTGAACTGAAAGGATAGGCCGATTGCAAATTCCTGTATGTGCTACCGTCGTCGTTATACGGCGTGAGCGTAGGAGGCGCCACCAGGAGAGCTCCGAACAGGCCGTCGCCGCGGTTACCGCCTCCCATGTTTTTACTGTTCATGTAGTTCTGGGCATACGTAAGATTCGCACTCACGGAAAAAATCCTGCTTATCTCGTGATTAATATTTGAATGTACATTCATACGCGAGTACTTTGAATTTTTAACAATGCCCTGTTCATCATAGTAACCGGCGCCCATCGAAAACTGCGTCTTGTCGTTACCGCCACTGATATTCAAGAGTGTATTCGATACAGGCGCATTGTGTAAAACCAGATCTTGCCAGTCCGTACCTTCACCCAAAGAGGCCGGATTGTCGAAATAAGGCTGTTTGTTCTGCGAAACCAACCAGGCATTGGTAAATTCCGCATATTCCGCCGCATTCATCAAATCCATTTTTTTCAATGGACTTTGAACCGTATATCCGGTTTCAAATTCCACCTTTGTTTTCCCTGATTTACCTTTTTTCGTAGTAATCAGTACTACGCCGTTTGCGCCTCTTGAGCCGTAGATAGCTGTAGCCGAAGCATCTTTGAGAACTTCCATCGATTCGATGTCGCCGGGTTGCAGGATTAACGGCGTACCGTTGTACAGGAATCCGTCGATAACATACAACGGATTGTTATCCCCCGAAATGGAATTTGTTCCCCGTATTCTTACCTGAACGCCACCGCCGGGAGAAGCATTGGTTTGTTGTACAAATACGCCGGGAATACGTCCGGCCATAGCACGCATCACATTTGTAACCGGATATGCCGATAAATCCTTGGCTTTCACGGAGGCGACAGCGCCTGTCAAGTCGCTTTTGCGCACCGTTCCATAACCGATTACAACTACTTCGTCCAAAAGTTCTTCGTCGGATATCATGGCAATTTGCAAAAAAGTCCTTCCCTGCAAAGGAATCTCTTGCCTGACATAACCAATGAACGAAATTATTAATGTGACATTTTCATCATTGACGGATAAAGAAAATTTCCCGTCAACATCCGTAGTCGTTCCTGCCGTACTCCCTTTTATTACGACAGAAGCTCCCGTAAGAGGCTCATTTGTCTGTCCGTCAATTATGACACCCTGAACAGACCTACTTTGTGCATTTACGACAAAAATGTTTGCTACAAACAAACAAATCGTCAAATGCAAACACGATAATTTAACAATAAAATTTCTCATAGTACAATTTCATATTATAAAATATATTTTTACGATGCAAAACTAATGTCGAAAACAAATTTCCGCTGCAAGAAAATAGTTAATTATTGTCAAATGTGTTGTATAACATAAAAATCGCATCAATATAAAACAAAAACAACCGCTATTTTTGCATTGTAAAATTGAAAGATGAATGATACAGGTAATTAATAGGGCTTTGAACATATTGGAATATATCGCTTCCGACAGTAACAGGGAGTTTGGACTGTCGGAAATAGCCGATACACTGGAATTGAATCACGGGACATGCGCCAACATCCTCAAAACGCTCGTTCAACGCAATTACGTTGAACAAATGGCTGCAAAAAAAGGATATAAATTAGGCTATATGGTTTATAAATTGTGTGATTCCGATCTCTATAACGAAGATTTAATCAATATTCTGAAAGAACCTCTCGACAAACTGGGCGAAGAATTAAATGAAGCCATCATTCTTTCAGTCATAAGAAACGATAAGCGTATTTTACTATATGAAACCATACCTAATCAGGAGTTGAGGGTACACGCGGAAAAAGAAGCATCGGTTTACAAAGCTTCTACCGGTCATATCATTATCGCTCATTACTCGCCCAAAGAACTCAACGACATGATAAAACGCATAGGTTTGCCCAATGAAGACGAATGGCCCTGCATTAAGACCAAAGAAGATTTAATATGCCATTTCAACAAGATTCGTAACGATAACATAGAAATTTTTTGTAACAAAAACCATATAGTCGGGCTTTCTACGCCTTTATTCAAAAACAATAAAGTGATAGCAAGTCTGGGAATCTATCTTCCTGACGCCAGATACGGCGCTGCAGAAAAGAAAACGCTCCCTTCTTTGTTGAAAAGAACGACAGCGATTATCAATGAAAAGATAAATTCATTGTGATACACTGTTTTGCAATTTATCACGGAAAACGATTCATCCCGGCTTTTTTTATTATTCAACCGGTCGGTTTCGGCTAAATTGACGACCGTCAGGGTGACATTGAAATGAAAAATTTTTTGTAATTTTGCACAGGAAATTTCAATTTGCAGGATATGGAAAAGAAACCAAAAAAGTTGCCTGCGGGCATACAGACATTTGAGGAAATAATCGGCGAGGGCTATGTCTATGTGGATAAGACCCCGATGCTG
>JAISYY010000151.1 GCA_031269635.1 Tannerella sp.
GGCAACTCCGGCAGTTCGGGAGGGCCTCACCTGCATTTTGAAGTGCGCGATATGCGAAATAATGAACTCATCGATCCGCTTATTTTTTACAAATCGTATGTGCCGGATACACGCAAACCCCACGTCAGAGGCTTAATGGTATATCCTGTCGAAGGAAAAGGAATGGTAAACGGCAGCAACCGCAAACAAAACATTGAACTCAAAACGGACAAAAATGATAACCCTCTCATCACCGCTACTATCGAAGCCTGGGGTGAAATAGGGCTGGGAATAAGAGCCGTCGATCGAATGGACGGAACAGGTTTTTCTTATGGCATAAAAGATATCCTGCAAACGGTAGACAGTGTAGAAACATTCCGCAGTTATGCCGACCGGTTTTCGCACGGGGAATCAAGATATATAAACAGCTACACGGACTATGAAGAATGGTCGCGCAGCCGCACGTTTTATATCAAGACATTTGTCGAACCCGGTTGTCATCTCCGTTTTACGGCAAGCCGCAATTCCGGGAAAATAACGATCAACGAAGAGCGTATCTATCATGTAAATATCATTCTGACGGACCTGTATGGCAATACCTGTAACGTTCCCGTGAAAATAAAAGGAAAGGAGCAGGAAATAACGCCTCCTGATACAACCGGCGCAAAACTGATGAGGTGGTACGACTACAATACATTTATCTCAAAAGGTATTTCTCTTACGATTCCACGCAACAGCCTTTACAGCAATCTCTACATGCATTACAGCTCTTCCGTTTCGCAACCGTTCCATTCGGCGGTTCATACCCTGCATCCGTTGCCCGTACCCCTGCACGAGCCGGCGCAACTGTCGATCTTTATCGAACACACGCATGAACAGAGCGATACGGAGCGATTCGGAACAGTCCTTATAAACGCCCTCACCGGAAAATTTTCGTGGATTGGAGGTGTGTATCGTGACGGGTGGATAGATGCCGGGATAAGCGAACTGGGGACTTATGCCGTCATACGCGATACCGTTCCGCCCGTAATAACACCGGTCGAGCCGGATAAATGGAACGGGAAAAAACAGGTTAATCTGCGTATAACCGACGATTTGAGCGGGATTGCCACATACAGGGGTGAAATAGACGGTAAATATGCGTTATTTGAATTTGACGGCAAAACGGCAATGCTGTCGTATCGTTTTGACAGCGAACGGCTATACCCCGGTTATCACCATTTAATACTCATTGTTACAGACCGGTGCGGAAACAAATCCGAATACAGATATGCCTTCACCCGGTAAAATTTATCCGGTTTGGATATACGCTTTAAATATTTTTCCATACCTTTGGAACGTTTTTTGGTGATTGAAACAAGTCATTTTATACATTAGAAAATGGAAAATAAGGAATTAATAGAAGAAATAAGAAAAAAAGCACAGGTCTGGTTAGGTAAAGATTATGATGAGGCAACGCGTAACCAGGTGCAAGCGATGCTGGATAATCCCGATCCGGCCGACCTTATCGAATCGTTCTACAAAGATCTGGAGTTCGGAACCGGCGGTTTGCGCGGTATTATGGGAACAGGCTCAAACCGTATAAACAAATATACCGTAGGCGCGGCAACTCAAGGGCTGTCAAACTATCTGAAAAAAGAATTTGCTGATCTGCAGGAAATAAAAGTTGTTATCGGACACGATTGCCGCAATAACAGCCGTGAGTTCGCGGAAATATCCGCCGATATATTCTCGGCAAACGGAATAAGGGTTTATCTGTTTGAAGATTTACGTCCGACGCCGGAAATGTCATACGTAATACGCAAGCTGAACTGCCAAAGCGGGATTATACTTACCGCATCCCACAATCCGAAAGAATACAACGGATACAAAGCTTACTGGGATGACGGGGCGCAAATGATCGCTCCCCATGATAAAAATACGATTGCAGAAGTAAACAAGGTTCGTACGGCGGCTGATATAAAGTTCAACGGCGATAAAAGCCTCATTCGGATTATCGGGAAAGATATTGACGAAGCGTATATCAACGACCTGAAAACGATTTCGCTGTCGCCGGATGCCATTTCCCACCACGGTGATATGAAAATTGTTTACACGCCGATTCATGGTTCGGGAGTAACGATTATCCCTGCCGCACTGAAACATTTCGGCTTCACGAACATCCTCCATGTGCCGGAACAGGACGTCGTAAGCGGAGATTTCCCTACGGTCCTGTCGCCCAATCCCGAAGAGCCTGCCGCCATGTCGATGGCGGTAAAAAAAGCCGGGGAGACGGATGCCGAGCTGGTGCTTGCCTCCGACCCCGACGCCGACCGGGTGGGTGCAGCCGTTAAGAACAACGACGGCGAATGGACGCTCCTGAACGGAAACCAGACGGCACTCCTGCTTGTTTATTACCTGATAACGCGCTGGAAAGAACTCGGAAAACTGGAAGGGAAAGAGTATATCGTAAAGACAATCGTAACAACGGAGACCATACGCGCCATAGCGGAAAAGAACGAAGTAGGCTTCTACGACGTCTATACAGGTTTCAAATGGATTGCCGATATTATGCGTAAAAACGAGGGAAAGAAAACCTACATCGGCGGCGGCGAAGAAAGCTACGGTTTCCTGTGCGAGGATTTTGTTCGCGACAAAGATGCCGTTTCCGCCTGCTGCATCCTGGCCGAAATCGCCGCATGGGCAAAAGACCGCGGACTTACCGTGTTCCGGCTGCTGCATCAGATTTATGCCGAATACGGATATTCCATGGAAACGGGCGTTTCCGTCGTTAAGAAAGGAAAAAGCGGAGCGGAGGAAATAGACGCCATGATGAAAAATTTCCGCGAAACACCGTTAATAGAAATTGCCGGTTCCAAAGTTACAATGACGTATGATTTCGCATCGCTGAAGGGACACAGTTTTGTGGACAACGAAGACTTCTCGCTGAATATGCCCACCACATCGAACGTACTCCAATATTATACGGAAGACGACACAAAAGTGTCCATACGTCCTTCGGGAACGGAACCTAAAATTAAGTTCTATATCGAAGTACACGAGCCGGTGAAATCCGCAGCAGACATACCCGCTGCGGAAAAAGCAGCTTCCGAAAAAATAGAAAAAATAAAAGTATCGTTAGGGATATAACCCGTTCAATTGGATGAATACGACGTATCATCGTCGTGCATCTGTTTAAACGCTTTTCCCAACATAGTGGTAAT
>JAISYY010000153.1 GCA_031269635.1 Tannerella sp.
GATTACCTTATCGCGGCATATCACGGGGGAACTTTCTCCGGCATTTCCCTTGAGCCGGTATTTCCAGTTTACGGTTGGTTCTTTGAGGTCTATTGAATAGAGGTGGCGGTCGCCGGTCAGGAAATAGATTGTTTCGCTTGTAATGGCCGGAACGGAAACGAAAGCGCCGTTTTTGTTCGTGGAGTTCATTATTTTTTTATGGCGGACGATTTTCCCATCTTCTATCTGGAGTTTGTAAATGTTCCCGGAATGATCGCCAATATAACAATAATTTCCCATAATGGCAGGGGATGCCGGGATGTGTGCATCAAGTAGCAGGGAATCTGTTGGAATACCGGTTTTGCAGTTAATTATGCGTAACCATGAATCGCCGCCTCCGAATATTGCATATTTCTTTCGGACGGCGACTGCTCCGCTCAGGTAATAGGCTGTCTCAAAGCGGTTAATTTCCGTGCCGTCTTTGCAATCCACACAATAAAGGAAATTGTCATAGCTTCCGAATAGGACTGCCTGCCTGCCTTCAAAACACGTACTGTTGGGCGATGCAACTATTTGTCCCGTCGTTTCGTAAGTCCATATAATATCTTTTCCGGAAAGGGAGAGGGCGCTCATTTTCCCGTCGATACGTCCGATGTATAATACCGAATCATAAATCATAGGGGTTGCCTCTACGGCAGTTTGCAAGTCATATTCAAAAATCAGATTCCCATTGATATCTACGCCACAGATGAAACCTCTTTTGTCGCACCAATAGGTTGTACCGTCATCTACGATTGGTGATGACGCCGTGCGGGAATCGCCTCTGTAAGTCCATCGCAAAACGGGATTTTTGGGCAGATGAGTATCTGTATATCCGCTAAGCGCTGCATCGCCGCGAAACAGACGCCAGTCCATATCGCCCGGACCGCCGGATGGATCGGGATTACCGTTGCAAGCCGTTAACAGACATATCAGTCCTGTGTATATTAGTCGTTTCATATTTTAATTGTCACTCATACAAAGATGCGGGTATTATTTTTTTATTAAACAGTGTATTTCTTCAAAAAGAAAAATCAGGGAACAAAAACGAAAAATAATAATCCTCTGTTTGTTATTCCCCGGTTGCCGTAAGAAGAACCCTTCCGCTTGCAGGCAGATTCTTCGCCGGAAAAAAACACGCCGTTTTCTTGTCCATATAATATAAAGTATTACCTTTGCCACCGGAAAAGTTCTTTTACATTCGACCGTTAAGGTGTTTCGTTTCAGGCGAAATTAAAAGGGAATCGTGTGAAAATCACGAGCTGTCGCGCAACTGTAAACTCTGAAACAGTTCTGTGCAACGTGCCACTGGGAGAATTATTCCCGGGAAGGCGCACAGGATAGAGTAAGTCAGGAGACCTGCCTTAAGCCGGTTTGACAATGCTTTCGCGAAAAAAAAGCAGAGTCGAGCAAGATTAACATACATAATTTCCTCTCATGTCACCGGTGAGAGATTGCTGTGTGTACATATTTTTACCCTCCTCTGAAATTTTCCCGTTAAGTATTGAGTTCAAAGGACTTTTAACCTGTTTATTCACTAATTAAAAAGTTAAAAGTATGAGAACGCACAATTTAGGCTATCCGCGCATTGGTAGCAAACGTGAATTAAAAAAAGCCTGCGAGAACTATTGGGCAGGCAAGATTACCGGCGACGAATTATTACATGCCGGCAAACAAATCCGTAAGGAAAACTGGAGATTGCAGCAGGCTGCAGGTATTGATTTCATCCCAACCAACGATTTTTCGTATTACGATCACGTGTTGGATACCGGTTTAATGCTTGGGAACATTCCTCCCCGTTTCTTCCCGTTTGTACCGGAGGAGAAGACGTCGTTTTTATCCCTGTATTTCGCAATGGCGCGGGGGTATCAGGAAGGTGATTTGAGCATTACCGCCCTCGAAATGACGAAATGGTTTGATACCAACTACCACTATCTTGTTCCCGAATTTTACAGGAATCAAACGTTCGGTTTTGCATGTACGGATGTTATCACCGAATTTATCGAGGCCAGGGAGTTGGGTATAAATGCCAAACCCGTTATTTTAGGTCCCGTGAGTTACTTGTTGCTGGGGAAGGAAAAGGAGAAAGGATTCCACCGGATTGAGTTATTGGAGACCCTTTTGCCCGTATATAAAGGGATACTTAACAGTTTGCAAAAAGCAGGGGCCGCCTGTATACAAATGGACGAACCCTGTTTGGTCTTTGACCTGGACAGCACCCTAAATCCGTATTTTGCGGAAGCGTACAATTACCTGGCCACAGCGTGTCCCGGAATAAAAATATTGCTGGCCACTTATTTCGGCGAATTAGGTGATAACCTGCCACTCGCCTGCTCGTTACCCGTTGACACCCTGCACGTTGATTTAGTAAAAGCTCCCGGACAATTGGACGGCGTGCTGGCTCAAATCCCGGACAACATGTCCCTTTCACTCGGAATTGTTGACGGGAGAAACATTTGGAAAAACAACTACGACGCCTCTCTCGGCATTATCAGGAAAGCAATCCGGGCTTTGGGAGAAGAACGGATCCGGATTGCGCCTTCGTGTTCGCTGCTGCACAGTCCCTGCGATTTGGATCTGGAAACGGATGAAGCCATCCTTCCCGGCAAAATAAAACACTGGATGTCTTTTGCCAGACAGAAACTACGCGAAACCGTTGATTTATCCGCACTGTCCGCATCCCGGCCGGACGAGGTGGAAACCTTGCTTGCCGATAACAGGAAAGCGCATCAAAGCCGTCTGTCGTCCGCGCTTATTCACGATCCGGCTGTTCAGGCGCGTATTTCTTCCATCCGGGACAAAGATTTTGACAGGGAACAGCCCTTCGCCTACCGGAAAAAATTACAGAACACATACTTGCATTTACCCCTCCTTCCTACTACGACGATCGGTTCGTTCCCTCAAACAAAAGAGGTGCGCGAAGTCCGTTCTAAATTCAAACGGGGGATTATCTCCCACAAAGATTATACGGACAGGATCAATACATTTATCAAAGAAGCCGTAGAAATTCAGGAAGAGATAGGACTGGACGTATTCGTTCACGGGGAATTTGAGCGCAACGACATGGTCGAATACTTCGGCGAACAGTTAAGCGGGTTTGCCTTTACTCAAAACGGCTGGGTGCAAAGCTACGGCTCGCGCTGCGTAAAGCCGCCCGTTATATATGGAGATGTTTCCCGTCCGGAAGCCATGACTGTTCGCTGGATAAACTACGCCCAGTCGCTGACGGACAAACCGGTAAAAGGCATGTTGACAGGCCCCGTAACCATCCTTCAATGGTCTTTCGTACGTAACGACCAGGCCCGTTCCACGACGGCAATGCAGATCGCGTTAGCTATCCGGGATGAAATCGCCGACCTGGAACATGCCGGAGTAAAGATTATTCAAGTCGACGAACCCGCCATACGCGAAGGATTGCCCTTGCGCAAATCCGGCTGGCAGGACTACCTGGACTGGGCGGTTAAAGCGTTTAAACTGTCGGTGGCAGGAGTTCAGCCCCAAACGCAGATACATACCCACATGTGTTATTCCGAATTTAACGATATAATCACCTCCATTGCCGCTATGGACGCCGATGTTATAACCATCGAGACCTCCCGTTCACAAATGGAACTGCTGGACGCTTTCATCAATTACCACTATCCGAATGATATAGGTCCAGGCGTTTATGATATTCATTCGCCGCGTATTCCTTCGGTAGAAGAAATGGAACTCATGTTAAATAAAGCGCTGAAACTGATTCCCGTCAGTCAGTTGTGGATAAATCCCGATTGCGGCCTGAAAACCCGGAACTGGGAAGAAACCACCCAAGCCCTTAAAAACATGGTACAAGCCGCAAAGAACATCAGGCACTGATCCGAAAAAGATTCCGTTTTGCGGGAAAGCCGACAAGCATTTCCCGCAAAACGCTATATCAAACAACCAGTTTTCAACCAACAGAAATCTGTTGATGAACCAACAAAAAGATTGTCGAAAAACAAACCCCCATTAACCATTAATCATTAAAAAATTAACCATTAACCATTAACCATTAACCATTAACCATTAAAAAATTAACCATTAAAAAAAGCAACTCAAAATCAGCGCCAGCGCAAAGCCGCTCACAGAGATGATAGTTTCCATCACCGTCCACGAGCGTAGCGTTTGTTTCTCGTTCATGCCGAGGT
>JAISYY010000338.1 GCA_031269635.1 Tannerella sp.
CGTCCTTGAATGATGTGTACGCAGGAGGCGACATCGTCCGCGGCGGCGCAACCGTGATCCTTGCAATGGGCGACGGCCGTAAAGCTGCCGCTGCCATGAACGGGCAACTGTCAGCCGGACTCACTGCGTCATTGTGAACTGCGAAAAACGAATCCGTGTCATAATCCTGTTATTTTAGCAGCATCTTAATCTCCCGCAGAATAATAATCGGTAATGAATGTCCTTTTTTCCAAAAAAAAGTTCTAACTTTGCCGGCAAATGAAAAATGTAATGTGCATATTAACAGATTCTACTGCGTATGAACGGGACAGGTATTTTGGGCATTCTCCTTGCCTATTTCGGCGTTTTATTTCTCATTGCCCGGATCACGGGGAAGAAACATTCCGGGAATAATGCTTTTTTCCTGGGAAACAGGAAATCACCGTGGTATGTGGTCGCTATCGGAATGGTCGGAGCCTCATTGTCGGGGGTAAGTTTTGTGTCGGTTCCCGGCATGGTTGGGAATATCGACATGACTTACATGCAGATGACGTTCGGTTTCCTGATGGGCTACGTCGTCATTGCATTTGTCTTGCTGCCCTTGTATTACAGGCTGCAAGTTACCAGCATTTACGTTTATTTGGAAAAACGAATCGGGCTGCGGGCGTATAAAACCGGTGCCGGATTTTTCCTGTTATCCCGTACCATTCTTGCCGCCGTTCGTTTGTACCTGGCCGTTTTTATCTTACAAACGTACGTTTTTGATGCGTGGCATATTCCTTTCGCACTCACGGCAGCCGTATTTTTGCTAATGATGTGGGCTTATACCCACAAAAGCGGCGTGAAAACTATTGTATGGACGGATTTGTTGCAAACTTTCTTTTTGATAGCAGCATTGGTTTTGATTATTGTGCAGGTAGCTAAAGGATTGCATCTCGACCTTCCGGGCATGGCTGCATCCGTCAAACAAAGTCCGCATTTCCGGATATTTGTTTTCGACGACTGGCATACGAAGCAAAACTTTTTCAAACAGTTTATCGGCGGATGTCTCATCACCATTGCAATGACCGGCATCGACCAGGAAATGATGCAGAAAAACCTGTCGTGCCGGAACTTGAGGGAAGCGCAAAAAAATGTAGGCTTGTGCAGCCTGTTCTTTGTTCCGATCAATTTCCTTTTCCTCTGCCTGGGCGTTTTGCTGCTCCATTACGCTTCGCAAAACGGCATCGCCCTCCCCTCTTTGCCGGATGATATTTTGCCGGATTTAGTAACCAACGGATATTTTGGATTTGCGGCGATTATTTTCTTCATGATAGGCATTATTGCCGTTACTTTTGCCAGCGCTGATTCCGCCCTGACCGGATTGACGACGTCCATTTGCGTAGATATCCTGAACATATCGCAATACGGCGAGCGGAAAGCGCGAAAAATCCGCCTGGCAGTTCACTTAGGCATCTCGCTGGCGTTCATTCTAATCATGCTGATCTTCAGGGCGATTAACAACACGAGTATCATTGATGCCATTTATATGATCACTTCCTATACTTACGGGCCGTTACTGGGATTATTTGCTTACGGCATCCTGTTCAAACGGAAAACCTGCGACCGGGCAGCGCCTTATATCTGCATCTTATCGCCCGTCATTTGTTTTGCCGCCGATATGCTCCTGAACGCTGTGGCGAATTACCGGTTCGGATACGAATTGCTGCTCGTGAACGCTTTATTAACGATAGCCGGATTATACTGCTGCAAGTCCGGCAAAACGGATACGCATGTAATAACAACTCATAAAACGGATGAACCGATTGCCGCGAGCCGGACTACGACATTCTCAATTAGTAAGTAACCGATGAACTCAAAAATCATAAAATATCTGGCATTAAGCCCTGCCGTTTTCGGTAGCCTGTCTTGCAATCGACAGCAGCCTGCCCAACGACCGAATATCATATTTATCCTGACAGACGACCAGCGTTGGGATGCGTTAGGTTACGCAGGTAACAAAGACATACAAACTCCGGCCATTGACAAGCTGGCGCAGGAAGGTGTTTATTTTAGAAATGCTTTTGTCACCACGCCTATCAGTGCGGCAAGCAGGGCGTCCATCCTGACGGGTTTGTATGAACGCACTCATGGCTATACTTTTGAAACAGGGAATCTGCCCAAAGAATATATGGATTTGTCTTATCCTGTCCTGTTACGGAAAAACGGATACAAAACAGCATTTTACGGAAAACTTGGTGTCAATTACGAACAGGCCGAATCCCTGTTTGACGATGCGGAAATATATGACCGGAGCGGAAGGACGGGATATTATTCTAAAACTGTCGATGGCGATACGGTGCATCTGACGCCTTACACGGGTTATCTGGCGCGAAATTTCATTTCCGCCGCTTCAATCGACCAGCCGTTCTGTCTTTCTATCAGTTTCAGCGCTCCCCATGCGCACGACCCTGCCCCCGAACAGTATTTCTGGGGCGAAGAAGCCGGCTTGCTGTACAGGGATATTGTCATCGCTCCACCGAAACTTGGCGAGGATAAATTCTTCGAGTCGTTGCCGGAAGAAGTACGTAAGGGCTATAACAGGGTTCGTTGGGGTTGGCGATATGACACGCCTGAAAAATACCAGCACAGTATGAAAGGATATTACCGAATGATTAGCGAGGTGGACAACGAGATTGCAAAAATACGTGAATTGCTGGAAGAAAAAGGCCTGGCTGACAATACCGTTATTATTTTTATGGGCGATAACGGTTTCTTTCTCGGGGAGCGGCAGTTAGCCGGAAAATGGCTGATGTATGACAATTCACTGCGGGTTCCCATGCTGATATATGATCCGGGAAACAAACGCCACAAGGATATTCACGAACCGGCATTGAACATTGACATGGCTCCTACCATACTGGATTTGGCAGACGTTCCATCCCCCGATATTTACCAGGGGAAAAGCCTTCGCGGATATTACGCTCCGGATAAAACGGCGCCTGAACGGAAAACCATTCTTTTCGAACATCTGTGGAAATTGCCGCAAATACCATCCAGCGAAGGTGTCAGGACAGAAAAATGGAAATATTTCAGGTACCGTTTCATTGATGCGCCGGAAGAACTGTATGACTTGGAAAATGATCCGCTGGAAACCGTCAATCTTGCCCCGGATACGACTTACCGGGATATTCTTTTCGAACTGCGTGAGGAATGTGACCGCCAAATACAGCAATACAGGGATGCGCGTATCATTCCCGGCATTAAAAATGATTGACCGTGATAAAATCCGCGTTTCATCTGAAACGTATTGTAAAACAGCGTTAAAAGAACATAGGAAAACAGAAGGAATTTGCAAAATAACGTTAAAAACATGCAGCATAACATCGCCGCATCGCAGAATAATATTACAAAAGCCGGAATGTTCAAAAAACAGGATACAACTTCCGGTGACTGTAAACGCTTAGGCCAAAGAAAAATAAAAATAAGCAAGCTTATTTTGTATTGCCTTAAGTTTGCACTATCTTTGCGCAGTTTTTTTTAATAAATCGGAAAGGAATATGGAAATAGTAGCGAGCGGAATACGGCCGACCGGTAATTTGCATCTGGGCAACTACTTTGGCGCTGTGAAAAGTTTTTTGAAAATGCAGGACGAGTATAAGTGTTTTTTCTTTATTGCCGACTGGCATTCACTTACTACGCATCCCAATCCCGAAAACCTGCGTCAAAGCGTTAAAACGATCCTGGCGGAATATCTTGCCTGCGGAATTGATCCCGAAAAAGCGACCATATATGTTCAAAGCGATGTGCGCGAGGTCGTCGAACTTTATCTTTATCTTAACATGAACGCTTACATTGGCGAGCTTGAGCGCGTGACGACGTTCAAAGAAAAGGTACGTGCACAGCCGGATAACGTGAATGCCGGTTTGCTGACTTATCCCACCCTGATGGCTTCGGATGTGATCATACATAAGGCAGTGAAAGTGCCCGTCGGCAAGGATCAGGAGCAGAACATGGAGATGATGCGCAAGTTTGCACGCCGTTTCAATCATATTTACGGCGTGGATTTTTTCCCCGAACCGGCTTCTTTCCACCTGTCCGATAAAGCGGTGAAGGTTCCCGGACTGGACGGGTCCGGCAAGATGGGCAAAAGCGAAGGAAACGCAATCTATCTGGTTGATGACGAGAAAACGATACGTAAAAAAGTGATGCATGCGGTTACCGATTCCGGCCCGGCGGAACCAAACAGCGAAAAGCCGGAACCGATCCGCAATCTGTTCACGATGATGGAAATCGTTTCGGGAAAAGATACGTATGACTATTTCAACGAAAAATATAATGCCTGTGAGATTCGTTACGGCGATATGAAAAAACAGCTTGCCGCGGATATTAACGCTTTTTGCGCCCCCATCCGCGAGCGAATAAATGAGATGACGGCCAACGAAGATTATCTTAACAAAGTCGTTCGTAGCGGAGCGGAAAAGGCTTCCGCCAGTGCATCCGAGACATTGAATGAAGTACGCCGGATAATAGGTTTCAAACCTTACTGACCTGTTTTCGTGCGGCGGCGAACGTGGTCAGGGTATGTCGCCCGGTACTAAGTTCGAAACAAAACGGTTGAAACGGTCAATCTTGAATTTGTATCCCACATAAACAAAGGCTGACAGGTTATTTTTGTTGAAAAGAAAACGGCTCGTGTTCAGTTCGTCAATTTCATACAAAACATGCGCTCCGACAAAGTAATCTTTGTTATAATAGCAGGTTCCGGCACGGAAATAATTGCATTTGCCTAATTTCGTTTCTTCGGTTGGGGTATGGTCGGTAAACATTTCGTATGAATAACGCTTTGCGGAAATGCCGATCATGTCGGAAACGAACAGTATCCAGTGGCTGCCTGCCACAAAATTGTACGAATAACCTATTCCGAGTTCATATTTTGACAGTTGTATTTTGTTTACACCCAGTTCCGAGATCCATTCGTTTTCCGTGATATACGTATTTTTGATATTTGTATGGAAGTCATAGTCGGCATATCCGAGCGCCGCGATAATCGTGCCGGCATTTTTCAGTTGGCGGAAGACGGGATTAATCGTATTCCCGTAAGCCATTTTCTTTCCTCCGGGGAAAAAGGTCAACTGCGCCGACCTTGAGCGGAAATACGCGCCGTTCAATGCAATCTTTTCCGGTGAAACGCTATTGCCGTCCGGCATGAAATCTTTGAGGTTTGATATATTCAAGCTATTCAGCCATAATATTTCGGTAGTGACGGCAAAGAAACGCGAGTAAGTGTTAAAACTGAAACGCCTGTTATTCTTTTCGTCTCTGTCGCCAATACCCCAACTGTAACCTAATGAAAAAATGTTCCAGCCGATATCGGCGCCGGCATACAGTAATGGCCTGGAATCAAACCGTATGCGTTTTTCCGCATTATCTTTGGGATGAATGGTGAAGTAAGGCATCTGGAACGTAGTTGATAACCGGATTTTCAGCCTGTCTGCCTCGTTTTTGAGGTATTCGGGATTGTGTTTGTATATATTGTAAAATGCCGTATATTTGTCGTATATCCACGACGTTTGTACGGTATCCTTCTTTTGAGCGTAGATTTGACCCGTCAGTGATATGAATACCACGACAGACAGGAGAAAATACCGGTGAAAATAAAAAAAACGCATCTTCAAAGTCTGTTTTTAAGGACATGCAAAGATGCGCACTTTCTTGATTTTGACATAGGTCTACAGCAAAGCCTTTGGATTGAGGTTGTCTTTTTCCATATCTTTGAAGTAGCGATATGTGCCCACTTTTATTTCCGCACAGGCCGCTTCGTCGCACACGATGACGCCTTTGGGGTGCATTTGCAGCGCAGTTATCGTCCACATCTGGTTGACACTTCCTTCGATAGCCTGTTGCAACGCACGTGCCTTGTTATGCCCGTTTACGACAACGAGCACTTCTTTCGCATCCATTACGGTGCCTACGCCTACCGTGAGTGCGGTTTTGGGAACTTTGTTTACGTCTCCCCCGAAAAACCGTGAATTGGCGATGATCGTATCCGCCGTCAGCGACTTGATGCGCGTACGCGATGACAGGGACGAGCCGGGTTCGTTGAACGCAACATGCCCGTCGAAGCCTATCCCACCGAGGAACAGGTCAATCCCTCCGGCTTCCTTGATACGCCGTTCATAGCCGGCACATTCCTCCTCCAGGTCTTTGGCGTTTCCGTTGAGGATATTTACATTTCTTTCCTGTACGTCAATATGGTTAAAGAAATTGTTCCACATAAAAGAGTGATAACTTTCCGGATGATCTTTGGGTATTCCTACATATTCGTCCATATTGAACGTAATCACATTTTTGAATGAAACGACGCCCTGCTGATACAGTGTGATAAGCGCCCTGTACGTTCCGAGCGGGGAAGACCCGGTCGGCAAGCCAAGCACAAAAGGTTTTTCTGCCGTTGGCGCTGATTTGTTGATTTTAGCAGCGATATAACATGCCGCCCATTCCGATAGTATTTCGTAATTTGGTTCGATGATAACTCTCATGATTTTTTATTTTTAATTGATAATGTTTTACTGTAAGCGTTGCGCCATTGCCCGTCCGAGTTCGATGCATTGCTTTTCCGTGCTGATGTTTTGCTTTTGTTCCACCGGGTTGCCGACGGTTTCCCATTTCATCGTTTCTCCGAAAGCGGCTAAGCGTTTGACGGCTGCGCCCGCCCATGTAAATGTGCCGAAACAGCCGAACAGGCGGTTTTTGATTTCACGTACTTCAATCTTGCCGAGCAGCGCGTCTATTTCCGGGAAAATATGATTGCTGTATGTCGGGCATCCTATGATAACAGCCTTGTAATTGAATATGTCACGCAGGATGTAGGATGCGTGGCTGGTGCTTACGTTATGCATGGCGATTTCGCGGACGCCGTTGCCGGCCAGGGCGGATGCGATCGTTTCGGCCATTTGTTCCGTATGTCCGTACATGCTTCCGTACACAAGCGTGACGCCGTTAAGACCTTCGTAGCGGCTCAAGCGGTCGTATATTCCGATCGCTTTTGTCCGTTCGCCGGTCCATACCGGGCCGTGTGTGGAACAAATCATACGGATATCCGTACCGGAAAGTTTCTGCAAGGCTTTCTGGACGGGATTCCCATATTTCCCTACGATATTGGAGTAGTAGCGAACCATTTCGTCCCAATAGCGGCCGGTATTCATTTCCGTGTCGATGATTCCGCCGTTCAGGGCGCCGTATGTGCCGAATGCGTCTGCCGAGAAAAGTATCCTGTCCGTTTCGTCGTATGTGAACATCACTTCCGGCCAGTGCACCATCGGCGCGGCGTGAAAACTGAATTTGTGCGAGCCGGTATCGAGCGTATCGCCGTCTTTCACTTCGTGCAAACCGTCCGTGATGCCGTAATATCCGGCTAACATGCCGAACGTTAGTTTGTTGCCTATAATCCGGATATCCGGATATTTTTCGCGCAGCAAACGGATGCTTCCCGAATGGTCAGGCTCCATGTGATTGATGATGAGAAAATCAAGCGGACGTCCGTTCAGGACTTCGTCAATCTTCCGGAAAAATATTTCCGAAGATGAAATGTCGACCGTATCAACGAGCATTGTCTTTTCACCTTTGATGAGGTAAGAATTGTAAGAAACGCCGTACGGTAGCGGCCACAGATTTTCAAACAGCCTTTTTTGGCGGTCGTT
Organism: Tannerella sp.; assembly: GCA_031269635.1. Classification (GTDB taxonomy): domain Bacteria; phylum Bacteroidota; class Bacteroidia; order Bacteroidales; family Tannerellaceae; genus Tannerella. The sequence continues at coordinate 7,662 of JAISYY010000338.1, forward strand.
GACTCCTACATAATAAATGTTGTCAGCAATTAATCTCATTTTTTTTGAGCGCTATGATTCTTTTTCAATGCTTTCCAAACAAAGTATATACCCGCAACAATAAACGGTATACTAAGCAATTGCCCCATGTTCAGCATCATGCCATCCTCAAATGCTTCCTGGTTTTCTTTTAGAAATTCGACAAAGAATCGTGACGTAAAAATACAAATCATAAAGATGCCGAAGATAAAACCTTCCTTTTTCCAGGCGTCTTTCCGGAAATAGAGCCACATACAAACCGCAAAAGTTATCAGATAACAAGCGGCTTCATAGAGCTGCGTCGGATGGCTGGGTGCGGTGAATATCGGTTCCGCACCTTGCTTCCAGGCATGGAGGTTATTAATAAAACGGAATCCCCAGGAAAGGTCTGTCGGGTGGCCGTATATCTCGTGATTCATCAGGTTGCCGAGGCGTATGAGTGCAGCGACAAGGCCGGTTGGCGTCACGAGCTTGTCGAATGTCCACAGCATACTTTTGTGCGAAACTTTTTTGGAATAAAACCAGATTGCGATAATGATCCCCAAGACGCCTCCATGGCTGGCCAGTCCGCCTTTCCAAACCTTCAATATCTCGACCGGATTAGACAGGTACTCTCCCGGATCATAAAACAGGCAGTGACCAAGACGCGCCCCTACAACGGTTCCTATAAACGTGTAATATAACAGCGGGTCGAGCCAGTTGGGATTCAACTTTTCGTTCTTCCACATCCGCTGTACGATCTTGTACCCGACAGCAAAACCGATGATAAACGCTAATGTGTACCAGCGAATTTCCTTTGCGCCTATGGAGAATATGGCTGGGTCGGCCGTCCATGTAATTTCCGATAAAATCATAATTTTGTTGTTTATATAATAGTTCCTCTCTCCCGGAATCCTCCGCGTAGAGACTTTTCAGACTAATCGTTTGATAAGGTCTTCCCTGTCTCCGTACAGCATGTCAATCAACGGGATTTCAATCATCGTATAAGCTCCCGGCTGCAATTTCATGGATGCACGCGCCACGGCGACCAGGATTTGTGCGGTAAGAGCCGGATTGTTTATTTTCATATCGAACGTGATGAGCTGGTTCTGGGTCTTTCCGGAAACGCCTTTGCGGACAAGATTTACGCCATGTCCCATATCCAGCAGGCGGTCAACGGAATCAACCTGTATTACATGCGTCTCATCATGCACAAAATAATCATCGCTTTTAATCGCGGCAGCTACCGTTTCGAAGTCATGACCTTCCTCCGTTTCGATATATACCATACGGCGGTGAACGCCCGTTCCTAAAGGAATCGTCATGCTTAAAGCGGCTTTTACTCCCGTTACGGCTTTTACGGCCACGGTATGTCCCATACTCATTCCGGGTCCGAAATTTGTATACGTGATACCTTTCGGAACCATGGCTTCGAGCAGGGCGCGGACGACGGAATCGCTTCCCGGATCCCATCCGGCGGCAATAACGGACACGGCCTTGTTTTTCTTCGCTTCCCCGTCGAGTTCACGGCGCAATGCGACAATCTTGCCGTGTATATCAAAACTGTCGACCGTGTTTATACCCAAAGCCAGCGCTTCTTTTGCAAACTTTTCTACCTGACGGGTAGGCGTTGCCAGTATGGCAACATCCACATTTTCCAGCGTTGCAAGACTGCCGGTTACGGTGTATGGCCTGAGTTCCGGAGGAACGTCGTTTACGTTCCGGCGTACAACGCCTGCCACTTCAAAATCCGGTGATGCTTCCAATGTTTCCAATACGTATTTACCGATATTTCCATATCCCACAATCGCTGCTCTTGTCTTTTTCATACATTTAATCATTTTATGTTTATTACTAATTTTTTTTGCTAAGGATGCAAAAGTAATAATTATTGCAGGATTTGCTACTATGTTTCACAATTATTTTTTCAGGATTTTGTCATTATTATGATATTCTCTATCTTTACATTGCAAATAACAAAAATTATTATGTCACATTTTAAAGTTTATATATTGGGATGCGGTTCGGCGACGCCGACATTGAGGCATGCCCCGACGGCGCAGATTGTTGATTTACGGGATAAGTTGTATATGATTGACTGCGGAGAAGGTTCGCAGTTGCAGATGCGCAGGTATCACATTCGTTTTAACCGGCTTAATCATATATTTATCTCTCATTTGCATGGGGATCATTGCTTCGGGCTGCCGGGATTGATTTCTACGCTTGGGATGCTGGGGCGCACGGGCGACTTGACTGTCCACGGGCCGGCCGGGACGGAAAATTTCCTGTCGCCCGTTTTGGCGCAATTTTGCAGGGAACTGCCGTATAAAGTTTGTTTTAACCAGGTAGATCCCCGAAAATATGCCTTAGTGATGGAAGATCGTTCGTTGTCGGTCTATTCCATCCCGCTTAAACACAGGATACCCACGTGCGGATATTTATTTTCCGAAAAAACCCGTGAGCCGCATATCCTGCGCGAGATGACGGATTTCTATAAAGTCCCGCTTCGCGAACTGGCCGCGATCAAACAGGGAAAAGATTTCGTTACGGAAGCAGGGGAAACCGTCCCGTACACACGCCTGACACGTCCGGCAGATCCGCCCCGACGTTACGCATATTGTTCCGATACGGCATTTTCGCCTTCCATAATACCGTATATAGAAGGAATTGACTGCCTGTATCACGAATCCACCTATTTAGATAAAGATCTGCCGAGAGCGAAGGATACGTTCCATTCTACGGCGAGGCAGGCTGCCGAAATCGCTTTACAGGCCGGTGTTAAGCAACTCGTACTGGGACATTATTCCGCACGGTACGATGATTTGACGGCTTTCATCGAAGAGGCGTCTTCCGTTTTTCCGAATGTAATGCTGTCGGAAGAAGGGCTGACGATCCATGTAAGTTGAGAATCAAGCCCGGCACATGACAGTGAATCGGAAGCATACCGGAAACGGAAAGCATCATTAGCAGAAAGTTAGGAAATAGAGAAAATTCCTACTTATTTAACGACTGCAATTTTTGTGACGACGCTTTCCGACGCATCGGAAGTGGAGGCTATCACAAGATATATGCCTGTAGCTACACGATTACCGCTGCTGTTGCGACAATTCCATACAAGTTGGTTGCCGATAGCCCGCCCCTGGTAGATAAGATTGCCGTTTACATCTGTTATTTTTACAGTAGCATTATTTGTTAATCCTGTGACCGTCACTTTATCTACAAATTCCGGACGGACGGGATTTGGGAATGCATATACATCGGAAAACGGCGCAGTTCCGCTTTTTATGCCGCTGCTGAAGGAGACAAGCCCGTTGTCCGAGCCGAAAAATACTTCCCCGGTATGGTTGTTTATAGCGATGCTTTTAATGGTGTTTGACAGTAAGGGGGAGTTATCCGTATTAAAATTGTATATGGTTTCCGATCCGTCTTCGTTGATAAGAAAAACACCTTGATTGGCAGTCCCGATCCATTTTTGATTGTCGGCGTCAATTGCTATTGCCGTGACGGATTCGCCGCTGAGGAAGTAGGCTTCGCCGTCGCGGACTAATCGCGAAAAACTTAACTGTTCCGGATTATCTATCGCACGGGAAGGCGTACTGCATTTTATCAGTCCGATGTTTGTGCCGATCCATATCGTGCCGCTCCGGTCTTCGGCCATACAGATATACTGGTTTGCGGGGATGCTGCTGCCCGTACTGCTTTGAGCGTCCCGGAATGCGCTGAAGAAATGAAACTTGTCGTCCGAGGTATCGTCAATCGTTCCATTGTCGTCGAGAACAAAGATTCCTGCATTATCGTAAGGGACATTGACCCATTTATGACCGCGTGAAGTGATGAGGATCTTATCTATTTTATCTGCGTTATTAAGATCCGAATAATACAGGGACACCCACTCCCCATTCGCTTTAAGTACGTTGATGGCGTTTTTCACGAGCGAGTTTGTAGACCACAGGTTTTTGTCTTTGTCGAAACATACGCTTCCGATGCGGACGTAGGTGGGATCATACTTTAATACGCCGTTTTCGGTAGAGGATACGCAGGACATTAACGTACTGTTGTCCATGTTATGAAGTTTTACGAACTCATTGTCTTTTAATTCGATGATACCTTCTCCGTATGTTGCTATGAAGTAATGATTTTCATCGTCGGGATCGACGGCAACGCCCATATAATCCCTGCTGTCATTGCCTATCAGCTTTCGGATTTCTGCGTTTGCGGCCGATTCGTCAAAATTGTACCAGGTGTCATTTTCGTAAATCATTAAAGTTCCCGGTCTGAAAAAACGGTCGGACATCCGGTCTCCTCCGGTGATAAGCAGTTTGTCGTTGAAGACGGTCATGAATGTATTGTAATTACGTTTGGGGCTGTTGATTGTTATATCAGACACGGTCTTTACGAACTTGCCGTCGCTGCTTCTTTCTATGCCGATAAGTCCGTCAGCGCCTGAGGCGATCCAGTATCTCCCGTCTTCTTTCAGCGCTACTACATCATTTATTGAACCGATATGTACATAAGAAAAATTATCCGTATCACTGTAAAAGGAAAGATCGCCATCCGTATAGGATAACAGTTGGTTCGACTGGACGGTTATGTTTTTTATATAGATTTGCTCCGTTAATCTTTTCACTTCCCCGTCAGGCGTTTCATAATAAACGCCGTTCTCCTTCACGCAAAAGAAAAGTTTATCCTGAAAAAGGCAGATGTTTATTATGTCTTTCTCATCAACGGCCGTTGTATTCAGTTTCTTTTCCTTCCAGTTGTTCGGATCAAGAAGATTGTCTTTTATAAAAGCCTTTGTCAAGCCCTCCGCCGTTGAAGCATAAATTGTATCGCGAAGGATACAGACCGCTTTGGTAGCGCCTGTTTTGTAGGTGTCTGCGATTTCTTTTTTGTTGAGGTTAAGCGCCATAATGCCGAAGTCGGCGGATATATATACGTATTCATTGTAAAAATAAATATTGTTTACGTCCTTACTTTGCACATTGGTGGAATTTTTCAGATCCGGCATGTTTTTGATGCCGTCCTTGTCATATAAATCAATGTTTCCGTTTTGATATATAATGATGAGCGTCTGATAGTCGGCGCTGTATTTTATCAGACGGATATTGGTGTCGCTTAATCCGTTCTGTTTTGAATAAATTCTTATTTCTTTATCTTCCTTTCCATAGCTGTATAATGCCCCGTTTCCCAGTACATAAATACGTTCGTTTGATTCGGCGACGTTTGTCGCCCCGTTGTACGAAAGGTACGTTTTCCAGTCGTTATCGTTTTGCGCCGTCAGTGCCTGTGCGGAGAAAACCGATATGACGGCTACTATTAAATGTCCAAATCTCATAAGCAGTTAATGATTCGTGGATTCTTAATTCTAATCAGCGTGTTGTTTCAGCCATGTGGCCAGCTTGCATGTCGCAATAGCCCGGTGACTTATTTTGTTTTTTATGCCTGCACCCAATTCTGCAAATGTTTCGTCGATCCCGTCCGGCATGAAAACCGGATCATAACCGAATCCACCTTCGCCGCGCCGGTATGCTGTGATCTGCCCGTTGACAATCCCTTCGTAAAAAAGTTCCTGTCCGTTTATAATTAACGCTATTACAGTACGGAAGCGTGCGTTCCTGTTTTTCTCGCCTTCGAGGGCGCGGAGCAGTTTCTCTACGTTGGCGTTTGAATCATGTCCATTGCCGGCATAACGGGCGGAGCGAACTCCCGGTTCTCCGTTGAGAACCTCTACCTCGAGGCCGGTATCGTCGGCAAAGCAATCGTAATCGAAATGCGCTTTTACGTAACGGGCTTTTTGCAAGGCGTTACCCTCAAGCGTGCCGGATGTTTCCGGGATGTCATCGTGACAGCCTATGTCCGGCAGGCTTAGGATCTTTATCTCGCCTGAAATAATAGCGCGTACTTCTTCCAGCTTATGAGCGTTGTTTGTCGCAAAAACAATCGTTTTCATTGTCCACAGAATTTCATAATTTACATGCTCATATAACGGGAAAAGACGGTTAAAATTGTTTCTTTCTCTTTTTTTTGCTGACAGGATGACCATTTTCCCGGACGGCGCCAATTCTTAATTCTAAATGATTAATTAATTCGTAATTTTAAATTCGTAATTCGTAATTGTTTCGACGTGCTATGCTTTTATCCGGTCGAAGCCTTCCCCATATACGCCTTGTACGTTACTTTGGGTAATAAAGGCTTGTTTGTCAATGTTTTTTATCATACGGAAGATCATGGAGCTTTCCCTTTTTTTTGCTAACAGGACGACTACTTTTACAGGCTGTTTTGAAAAACCGCCTTCGCCGTTGAGGATTGTGCAGCCTCGGTCAAGGTCTTTTATGATGCAGTCGGCTATCTCCTGATATTTCTGTGAGAAAATGAGGAATTGGACGGACTGGTTGTTTGCATTCAGGACATGGTCGAGTATATACATTTCGGTAAACATCGCCACGTAGCCGAATACGATCTTGTCTACGTCATGGAATACCAGGTAAGAACTGGCAATAATCACAAAGTCGCAGTATAATAAGGCTCTTCCGATGGAGATGTTACGGTATTTGTTTATTGCGGCGCCTATTATGTCTGTCCCGCCTGTGCTGCCGTTTGCCGAAAAGATGATGCCAAGACCGGCGCCGCATATTGAGCCTCCGATGATTATGGACATGAACGGTTCGCCGTCGATAAGCGATTTGCCGCCGAGCAGCCATTCAAAGAACATCAGGGATAGCGTGAGTGATACGATGCCGAACAGCGAGTTGATGACAAAACGGCGTCCGAGCAGTTTGAACGCTATAAACAGCAGTATTACGTTTATGGAAGCATAAGATACGGATACCGGGATTTTTGTTACGTAGAAAATAAGCGATCCTACGCCGGTTAGGCCGCCGGGTACGATTTCCTTCGACAGGATAAAGCCGTTAAAGCCGAATGCGTAGATGGCGGTTCCTAAAATTATCAGGATATAGTCCTTTATGGGATGGTATATCTTTGTGAATGATTTTCTCATAGCGTGTTTATGTTTCCTGCCTTCTTATTTTATGACGACGTTTACTATTTTATTGGGAACGACGATGACTTTTTGAAGCGTCTTTCCTTCTGTCCACTTCAAGGACATTTCGTGTTCAAGTACGGTCTTTTCGATTTCTTCCTTCGACTTGCCGGCGGGCAGTTCGAGGCTGAAACGTGTTTTGCCGTTGAACGAAACGGCATAGGTGACGGTGTTTTCCGCCAAGTGTTTTTCGTCGTGCGTGATCCATGCTGCGTCGAAGATCGTTGTTTCGTGGCCTGATTTGTACCACAGTTCTTCGGTGATGTGGGGGGCGAAAGGCGCCAGTACGACAAGCAGGTCTTCGAGTATCGCTCGTTTTTTGCATTTCAGGCTTGTCAGTTCGTTGACGCAGATCATGAATGCGCTTACGGAGGTGTTGAACGAGAAGTGTTCGATGTCGTATGTGACTTTCTTAATTAATTTATGTAATGATTTGAGTTCGGCGGCTACCGGTTCATCGGCTGTAACCGCCCAGTCTCCGTTGCTGCCGTAGAACAGTCCCCATAACTTTTTCAGGAAACGGTGCACGCCGTCGATGCCGTTTGTGTCCCAGGGTTTGGACTGTTCCAGCGGGCCGAGGAACATCTCGTACATGCGCAGGGTGTCGGCGCCGGACTTTTCGACGATTTGGTCGGGATTTACTACGTTGAACATGGATTTTGACATCTTTTCGACGGCCCAGCCGCAGATGTATTTGCCGTCTTCGAGGATAAATCCGGCATCGGCAAATTCCGGCCTCCATTTTTTGAATTGCTCTATATCTAATATGTCATTGCTGACGATATTCACGTCAACATGTAACGGCGCTACGTCGTAACGGTCTTTCAGATTCAGGGAGACGAATGTGTTTGTCCCGTTTATCCGGTAAACGAAACTGGAGCGTCCCTGTATCATTCCCTGGTTTATTAGTTTCCTGAACGGTTCGTCGTCGCGTATGATGCCCAGATCGTAGAGGAATTTGTTCCAGAAACGGCTGTATATGAGGTGGCCGGTGGCATGTTCGGTGCCGCCGAGGTACAGATCGACATTGCGCCAGTATGCGTTTATTTTACTGTTTACCAAAGCGTTGCTGTTACGGGGGTCTTCGTAACGTATGTAATATGCGGAGGAGCCGGCGAATCCGGGCATGGTGTTCAGTTCGAGCCGGAAGACGGTCCGGTTGTCGATTTTTGATGTTTCCGTGACTTTCCTTTCGACTGTATCCCAGGCCCATTTGACGGAGCGGCCGAGAGGCGGTTCGCCTGTTTCGGTGGGCAGGAATTTATCTACGTCCGGGAGTTCCAGGGGTAGGGATTCCAGCGGTAACGGCTGGGGGAGGCCGCTGGCGTCGTAGTATATGGGGAAGGGTTCGCCCCAGTAACGCTGCCTGCTGAATATGGCATCGCGCAGGCGGTAATTGGTTTTAATGCGGCCAAGTTTTTTTTCTTCTATGAAGGCTTTTGTTTTTGCGATGGCTTCGGATACTTCCAGGCCGTTCAGAACGAGGCCTCCTTCCGTTTTGTTTTCCGTACGCGGTGAGTTTATCATGCGTCCTTCTTTGGCGTCGAAACTTTCTTCGGTGATGTCGCATCCTTCGATGAGGGGGATGACGGGCAAGTCGAAATGTTTTGCAAAGGCATAATCGCGGCTGTCGTGTGCGGGTACGGCCATGATGGCTCCCGTTCCGTATCCGGCAAGGACGTAGTCGCTTATCCAGACGGGGATTGCTTCGTTTGTTAAAGGGTTAACGGCATGTGAGCCGGTAAAGACGCCGGTTACTTTCCTGTCCGCCTGGCGTTCGCGTTCCGTTTTCTTTTTCGTTGCTTCCAGATAGTTGGCTACTTCGGCTGCCTGTTCGGGTTTAGTCAGGGCGTGTACATATTCGCTTTCGGGCGCGAGAACCATAAAGGTAACGCCGAAAATCGTATCTGCGCGGGTGGTGAATATTTCTATTCCCAGGTCGGAATCTTTTACGTTGAATGTCATTTCCGCTCCTTCGGAACGGCCTATCCAGTTACGTTGCGTTTCTTTCAGCGAATCGGTCCAGTCGATTGTATCAAGTCCGTCCAGCAGGCGTTGTGCATAAGCTGATACGCGGAGACACCACTGGCGCATTATTTTTTGTTCTACCGCATATCCTCCGCGTACGGAGAGGCCGTTGACGACTTCATCGTTTGCCAGGACGGTACCCAACGCCGGACACCAGTTAACCATCGTGTCGCCCAGGTATGCGATGCGATAGTTGAGGAGTGTTTCCTGTTTTTCCTTTTCGGTCTTTGCCTTCCATTCGTCGGCCGTGAACGAGAGTTCATCGCTGCATGCGATATTCAGTCCTTTGGCACCGGCCTGTCCGAATGTGTCTATAAGTTCTTCAATCGGACGCGCCTGCCGGAGATCGTAACTGTAATAGCTGTTGAACATTTTGATGAAAGCCCACTGTGTCCAGTGGTAATACTCCGGCTCCGAAGTGCGTATTTCGCGGCTCCAGTCGTAACTGAAACCTATTTTATCCATTTGTTCGCGGTAGCGGTTTATGTTTTTTTCGGTCGTAATAGCCGGATGTTGTCCGGTTTGTATGGCATACTGTTCGGCAGGCAGTCCGTAAGCATCGTAACCCATGGGGTGGAGTACGTTAAATCCCTGTAATCGTTTGAAGCGCGAATAGATGTCGGAAGCTATGTATCCGAGCGGATGCCCAACGTGCAATCCGGCTCCCGAAGGATACGGAAACATGTCCAATACATATAATTTCGGCTTGTTATCATTGACCTTTACTTCGTACGTTTTGTCGGCAGTCCATTTGGCCTGCCATTTTTTCTCGATTTCTTTAAAGTTGTATTCCATAACTTTACACGTCCTGCATTTTAAATTTTACAAAATTAAGTCCGCAAAGATAGTGCAAACTTAAGGCAATACAAAATAAGCTGGTTTATTTTTATTGCCGAAACGCCGCCTGTCTTCAATTTATTTGCGAACTACCCGGCCGGAAGCCTTTTGTGCGGTTTCGCGGCTTTTTAGCACAGTCCCATTATTTTATCATCATCACTTTTGATTCAAATTCGTTCTTGTCGCCTGCGGCTTTATTGCGGATCTTGCTGCGATAGTTGTATATTGTTGTAACCGAAT
>JAISYY010000365.1 GCA_031269635.1 Tannerella sp.
CCATGTCGCTAACGACACCTTTGTTGGGTATTTCCTTTATGACGATGCTTGCCCCGGCGAGTGTTTCCTGTGTTCGCCCGTCAACAATTTTCCCTTTCAGTATCCCCTCCCGGGCGAAAGTCGCGGTCGAAAGCAGGAAAATAAATACAAATAAACCTGTTTTTATCGTTTTTACAGCGCCGTTTTTCTTCTCCGTTCTACGTTTCATACATAATGTTTACTAAAATTACGCGGCAAAAGTAGCGTTGAAATATTACGACATATCAGCTATTTTGTTAAGATTTAATTAATATAAGTCTGTGAGAATCAAGTAATGTAAAACAAACAGGATATAACGGTTTTTCCGGTGTCCCGGAGGGAGGCAATGTTGATAGAAAACGGACGCCTCCATCCCTCTCGTCGAGGGCACTGAAAAAGTTTTCATACAAATATCAGGTATACTTACTTCCGTAACTCTTGGGGGGGGCTGCGTCGAAAATCCGCGCAACTCTTGGAAATACTTTCCGAGATAGCGACCGTTGTTCCGTCGCCCATGACGCCGCAGGTAGCCGTTACGGGTTTACCTGAAGGGCCTGTTACCTGAAGTTCATACAGTTCAGCGAATCTTTGAATGAATCGGGCACACGTACGAATACGGGATTTTTTACTGTTTCGCTTTTTTAACCGTTACTTTTCAAGTGACTTCTTCCTGCTTCGCGGAGCGTCCTGCTTGCAACCATGGGAATACACTGCAAGGCAACCACAATGCCCGTCCCGACAAGAAGGATTTCTATCGAAACGGCGTCGGCGACAGGTCCGAACACAACCATGCCCAGCGGCATCATCGTACTGGATACCATCGTGAAAACCGACAGCACCCGTCCCATAAACGCTGTATCGACAGTGGTTTGTAACAAAACCATCGACGGAGCGTGCCAAAGCGGAGACGAGACACCTATTACCGCCATAATAACAAGGTACAGCGGAAAATCAGGCATAAGCCCCAGCCCAACGGTCAACAAACCGCATAACACACAGGAAAACGCCATCGTGTATATCCGATTTTTGAAACCGCCCCATACGCCTATGAGAATGCCGCCGGCCATCATGCCGACAGAAAAAACAATTTCGATGGCGGAAAGACGCCATACATCATCACCGAAATTCCGCGTTACCTGGAGGGGCGTCAAAAATGCGGCGGGAGCAAAGAAAAAGAGAAACACGGCGGAAAGAATAATGATCCGTAACACATAGCCGTGTTTTCTGATATAGTTCATGCCTTCCTTTAAATCGTGAAGATATGCAACGCTCTTGGGTTCCGCCGTATCGGAAGTCGTGACCGGTTTTTCCTTTTCGGGCGTTTTGACGCAGAATAAAACGATGCTTATGCCGATAATGGCGGTAATTACGTCGAGAAAAAACAGTATTTCCAGTGGTACGAATGTCATCATTGCGCCGCTTACCGCAGGCGATGCCAGTGTGACGACCGACTGTATGCTGCTTTGGTAGCCGTTGATTTTCATCAACTGCTCCGGCGGGACAATGTCGGGAATGAAAGCGCCTACCGCAGGCATCTGCACGCCCTGTCCAAACGAACGTACTGCGGTGCAAAACAACAGGATGACGATGCTGTCGACGCCTGCCATAATCGACACCGCTGCAATGAGGCTGAAAAAGGCGATTGCGCCATCCGCGATATTGATGATGTATTTCCGGTTGAACCGGTCGGCCCATACTCCGGCAAAGGGCGAAATGAAAAACATGGGAAGAAATGCGGCGACGGTGAGAACGGTCATCATCGCCCCCGACTGGGTCTTGAGGGTCACATGCCACAGAATAGCGTATTGCACAACCATCGTGCCGAAAAGCGATAATGCCTGTCCGGCTAAAAACAATGTGGTATTCTTTTTCCAACTGATGTCCATATCTGTCTTTTTCGTGGTGCGCCGTGTTGCTACCAACGGTTTGCCGAACAGTCCGTATGCATATTGCAGGCTAATTCGCCTCTATTCGAAAAACGAATGTACGGCGGTGATGTTTTTTATTTCCCTGTTGAAGGGGAGCGTCCATACGACGTCGTTGTTTTCGTCCGTTTCTATCAGCAGGGGACTGGATTTGTCGTCGCTGTACATGCTTGAGTTGGCGATCAGCCTGTTGCCGTTTTGATAGAGGAATATTTCGGCGACGTAGCGCAGGGAAGCACCCTGTACGCGATCTATGATGAAGGTGCTGTCGCGCTGGTTGGCCGGGTTGATTTCGAGGAACATATTGTCGCTGCCGCAGGAAACGAGCAGGTTGCCGTTGCCGAGCGCTTTTACGGAGAAGAGGTCATGCCCCGTGAAAATGCTTCCCTTGAAGTCGCCTTCGGGCGTCAGTTGTATGATCTTCCGCTTCCCGATGAGGGGGACGAGGTACATCCCGTCGTCCTTTTTCGTCACTTGGCGGAATTGCCGGTGAGTATTGAATATGAGCGTGGGGAATGTTATTTCTTTCGTTTGCCGGCCGTCCCCGTTAAGTTCGACGATACGCGCCGGATCGCCGCATACGGCGATCATAAAGCTGCCGTCTTTGAGGCGTGTGGCCGTATGGATCTCCTCATCTTCGCCGGCCCTGTAATCCCATATAACTTCGTGGTTGCGGTTTATCAACTTTGCTCCTTTTAAATAAGCAAATAATACGTGGCCGCCGGGGGTCACTTCGATATCGTTACATTCGTCTCCGTCGTCGAGCGGGTGTTTCCATTCGACAAGTCCGGAAGATTTGTCTATGATCGCTATTTCCTGCCAGCCGCTGCCGGCGATGGCGAGTTTCTCCTTTTTACACGAAATGCAGCAAAAACATGCGATGGCTGCGAATAATACGAACTGTTTCTTCATCATTTCTTTCCGTTTGTTTTAAAGTTTGTCGCCGCAAAAATACAATATTTTCGTTTTACTTGCCTGCAAAAACGGATTTTATTTTGTGTTATGTTTGAATTGCATTATATTTGCCAACTCTAAAAGAAGATGAAAGAGTATGTTCAACGATTTATTTAATACAACAATATCCCTGATATTTAAGCCCTCGGAAGCCTGGAGGGTATTGAGTGAAAAACGGGCGGACGATCACGAAAAGTTCCTTTCCGGCTTTGTTTATCCCTTTCTCGGATTGATTGTTGCGGCTGCATTTCTTGGCGTTTTGTTTACGCGAAGGGAGTTTGATTTGCAGATAGCGCTTAAATCTGCGATACTCTCGCTGTTATCCGTATTCGGAGGATTTTTTCTTGCTTCACATTTGATTAATGAAATGTGGTTTTTGATGTTTAAGCGGGAGAAAAACGTGAAACTTTGCCAGAAGTTTGTCGGATATTCTTCGGCCTTGATGTTCGCTCTCTATGCATTGATCAGTCTGTTCCCGGAATTTTTCTTTCTTCGTTTTCTGGTATTCTATACGATATATATTGTGTGGGAAGGAGCAATTCCTTATATGGACGTAAAGGAGCCGGAACAACTCAAGTTCGTGGGCTTTTCAACGGCAATCGTTATTGCGACGCCTAATGTCCTCGAATTTATTTTGGGACTGTTGATGCCCGGTCTGAAGTTTTAGAATCTTTAACTGAAGCATCCGGTTCGTCCTCTTTTTTCTTTCTCATGAAGATGTCCGAAAATATAGAGAAATCTTTATGGAACATGATACCAACCCCCTGCCGGGTAAGTGATTTTGTATTGTACCGGTATAAATCATTGGCATGATTGTATGCTTTAAGGCTTATTTCCCCGCTTCGTGTGAGCTTGTATTCCAGGTCAAATTCGCCGACAAATGCGCTTGACATGATTGTGTTGTC